>NZ_JBSFJC010000212.1:0-9268 GCF_053597855.1 Kitasatospora sp. NPDC001225 | reverse complement strand
CGGGATCAGCAGCACGTGGATGGTGAAGAACCGCGGCACGATGTCGTGGCCGGGGAACTCCCCGCCGAACAGGAACATCTGGATGTACGTGCCGACCAGCGGCACGGCGAGGATCGAGCCCTCGATGAACCGGATGCCGGTGCCGGAGAGCAGGTCGTCGGGCAGGGAGTAGCCGAAGAAGCCGTCCAGCATGCCGAGGAAGAGCAGCAGGAAGCCGAAGACCCAGTTGATCTCGCGGGGCTTGCGGAAGGCGCCGGTGAAGAACACCCGCATCATGTGGACGAACATGGCGGCGACGAAGACGATCGCCGCCCAGTGGTGGATCTGCCGGATCAGCAGGCCGCCGCGCACCTCGAAGCTGATGTCCACGGTGGAGGCGTAGGCCTCCGACATCGGGACGCCCTTGAGCGGCACGTACGAGCCGGCGTAGACCACCTCGCCCATGCTGGGCTTGAAGAACAGCGTCAGCCAGACGCCGGTCAGGATGATGATGACGAAGGTGTAGAGGCAGATCTCGCCCAGCATGAAGGACCAGTGGTCCGGGAAGATCTTCCGCAGGTTCGCCCTGGCCAGGGAGTAGATCCCCAGCCGGCCGTCCGCCCAGTCGGCGGCCCGCTGCCCCCGCCCAGGGCTCTGATTCCGGGTCATGTGCACGCACCTCGGTCCGAAGGAAGCGGGGAGGAGCCCCCGGTTCGCACTGGTGCCCACGATAACCGGGGGGTAATCCCCATTTCCATTCGGGGTGGTCGGTGCGCCGAAGGGCGGCGGGTCCTAGGCGGTCGGTGGTTCCACCCGGGCGTACGCCTCCGGCGGGATCGGGAAGCGCCTCAGCAACTCCTCCATCCAGGCGGTCGGATGGGTGGCCCGAGCCGCGCCGCCGGGCAGGGCGCGCGCCTTGCGGATGCCGTCGAGCAGCGCCTCCACCGCGGCCTCGGTGGTGTACCGCTCGGAGACCCAGCGGCGGCCCGCCCGCCGCACCTCGTCCTGGCCGGGCAGGTCGAGCAGTTCCAGGGCCCGGTCCGCCAGCCGGTCCGTTTCGAGCTCCGGGATCCGCCACGCGGACGGCGAGTCGAACAGTTCCGCTCCGCCGCCGCCGGCGTAACCGGTCACCAGGCAGCCGCTGGCCATCGCCTCGGCCGGCGGCAGGCCGAAACCCTCGCCCTCGGGCGCTCCCAGGGCGATGAACACCGAGGTGTCCGACAGCACGCGGGCGACCTCCTCGTGCGGAACCGCGTGGATGTCGTACAGCTCGACGCCCCTGGACCGCGGGTCGGCGTGGAGCAGACGGTGGAGCAGCGTGCTCTCGACGGGGCGCTTGCGGGACATCCACGCGATGCGCCGGACCCGCCCGGTCGACGCCGGCCGGAACAGCCCGGTGTCGACGGTGTTCGGCACCAGGTGCGGTTCGAACCCGGGCAGGGCGCGGCGGAGCATGTCGGCGCCCGCCTTCGAGACCGTCCACAGGGCCGGCCGGGCCGACCAGCCCGGGTACGGGCCGGGGGCGGGGCAGGTCAGGAAGTGGACGTAGTGCCCCTGCGAGTAGACGACCTTGCGGCCGCCGGGCGCCGGGTCGCGGCCCGGGAGCACGCTGACCTCGGGCAGCACGAGCACGTCCTCGGGGCCGAGGTCCAGGGTCATCCCGGACAGCGTCGGCACGTCGTCGTCGAACCACGTGTAGCGGAAGCCCGGTGTGGGCGTCCAGCGGTACGCCTCGACGCCGGCGGCCCGCAGCAGCGCGACCTGTTGGTTCAGGACACGGATGCCGCCCAGCGGGAACTGGAACTCGAACGACGCGTAGACGACTCGGCCGGTCACCGAACCTCCCTGACGAACCAGCGACTTGAGCGGAACAGGGCCCCACGGATCCAGGGACCCACGGACCCACGGACCCACGGACCCACGGACCCCCGGATCCAGGGAACCAGGGATCCGGGGCTACTGCAGGTGCTCCTCGATCTCGGCGATCAGCCCGTCCTCGAAGCGGAAGTAGGTGGTGGCGTGGACCCGGCTGCGGGTGCCGTCCGGCGCCTCCAGCACCAGGACGTGCTGCTGGAGCACCTCGTCGGGCTTGTGGAACCGGCGCACGACCTCGTACCGCAGGGAGTCGACGGTGGCGAAGAACGCGGCGATCCGCTCCAGCCGGGCGTCGATCGGCCGGGTGCCGTCGCCGTCGTTCTGCCACACCGTGGCGCCGGGGGTGCACAGGGCCCGGAAGCCGGCGAGGTCGCGTGCCTCCAGCAGCCGCAGTCCGGCGTCCACCGTCGCGTCGAGGTCCTGGTCCATGGGCTTCTCCGTTCAGTGCGGGCGGGAAGGGGAGGGGTGCCGGTCGAGCAGGCCGAGGCCGCGCAGGTCGGTGACGTACTTGGCGACGAGGGCGGGGGACAGCCGCGGCACGTCCCGGTCGGGCCCGATCCCGGCCGCCCGGACGGCCTCCCGGAACCGCGGGGCCGGGGCGGGCCGGTCCTCGGCCGGCTGCTCGAAGGCGTGCAGCAGGGGCAGCACCGAGTGGGTGCGCTGCCGTTCCGGCAGGGCCCGGACCGCGGTCGTGAAGCGGGCGAACCAGTCGTCGTAGTCGTCGATGCGCCGGATCGGGTGGCCGTCCTCGACCAGCCAGTCCACGAGGGTGTCCAGCGAGGCGCCGTCGTCGTGCGGGTTCCAGGCGTTGTAGGTGCGGTAGCCGTCCGGGCCCGGGGTGCCCAGCGCGGTGACCGCCTCGGCGAGGAAGTCGACCGGGAGGCCGTCGTACCGCGCGGGCGCGCCGCCGCGGTGGAACGACCGCGGCGCGATCCCGGTGGCCACCAGGCTGAGGACCAGCCGGGTGAACACGTCGGGCACGTTCAGCTGTCCCGGGTAGCTGCTGTGCGCGAGGATCATGCCCGACCGGAACGTGGTGACCGGCAGGCCGTACCGTTCGTGGGCCTCCCGCAGCAGCACCTCGCCCGCCCACTTGCCCGCGGCGTACCCGTCGGCGTAGCCCCGGCCGAGGCGGCGGAGCGGGATCGCCTCCCGGACGTCGGCGTCCTCGTCGAGCGCGGACGGCCCGGCTCCGCCGCGCACGGCCACGGTGGACAGGTAGGTGACGGGCTTGAGCCGCTCGGTGAGCGCCAGCCGGACCAGTTCGGCGGTGCCCGCGACGTTGGGGCCGAACAGCTCGGCGTAGGGCAGCACGTGGTTGACCAGCGCGGCCGGGTGGACGACCAGGTCCACCGACTCGGCCAGCCCGTTCCACACCGCCCGGTCCAGGCCCAGGCGCGGTTCGGCGAGGTCTCCGGCGAGGACCGTCAGCGTGTCGGCGGCCAGCTCCCGGTACCGCCGGGACGCCTCGCCCCCGGTGCCGAAGGCCCGGTCGAGCCGCTCGGCCGCGTCGGCGGGCGTGCGGCCGCGGACGAGGCAGACCAGCCGGCCGCCGGACGGGGCCAGTCGGCGGAGCCACTCCAGGCAGAGGAAGCGGCCGAGGAACCCGTTGGCGCCGGTCAGCAGGACGGTCCGGGGGGACTCCGCGGGGCCGGGCAGGCCCGGCGCGGCGGCCAGGGTCGGGGCGTCGATGAACCGGTCCGGGGTGAGGTCGCGGGCCCGGACCTCGGTCGCGCCGCCGCCGTGCACGGAGGCGGCCGTGGGCCTGCTCCCCGGGGCGGTGCGCCGGGCCTCGACGTACGCCGCCACCCCGGCCAGGTCGGTGGCCGGGCCGAGGACGACGCCGACCGGCACCTCGACGTCCAGGACCTCCTTCAGGAGGGTGGTGAAGGACAGCGCGGAGAGCGAGTCGCCGCCGAGCTCGGTGAACCGCGCGCCGGTGTCCGCGCCGGCGTCGGCCCGGCCCAGGACGGCGCGCACGGCCCGGTTCACGGTCTCCTGGACCGGCCGGTCGGCACCGGTCCGGCGCAGTTCCCGCAGCTGCCGGCCCTGTTCGTCGGCGAGTTCGGCGTAGCGGCGCTCCAGGGCCGCGCCGTAGCGTTCATGGAGCCGGGGGCGCAGCAGCTTGTGGCTGTCGGAGAGCAGGCCGTTGGCCGGGCTGAAGGGCTCGGTCTCGACCAGGAAGTCCCGGGGCACCTCGTACGGGTTGAGCCCGTTCTCCCGGGCGGTGCGCCGCAGTTCCCGGTCGATCAGCAGCTTGAGCGCGGCCGGGTCGCCGTCGGCGCGGGCGATCGCCTCCGGGGTGGGCACCACCACGGCGAGCAGGTGGGAGCGCTCGCTGTTGCCGTACACGAAGACCTGCCGGACCAGCGGGCTGCCGAGGAAGACGCCCTCCAGCCGGGAGACGGTGACGAACTCGCCCTGGGACAGCTTGAGCACGTCCTTGGTGCGGCCGACGTAGACCAGCCGGTCCGGTCCGACCTCGGCCATGATGTCACCGGTGCGGTAGTAGCCGTCCTCGTCGAAGACGGCGGCGGTGAGCTCGGGCCGGCGGTAGTACCCGGGGATGGCGGCGCTCGTCCTGAGCAGCAGCTCGCCGCGCGGGTGCGGCCGGTCGGTGCGGAAGCAGCCCAGCTCCGGGACGTCGACCAGCTTGTAGTCGAGGACGGGCGGGCGCTGCACCACGGTGTCCAGTAGCACCCCGCCGGCCTCGGTCGAGCCGTACCCGGTGTACAGGTGCAGTCCCAGGCAGGACTCGACGAACTCCGCGACCTCGGCGGACAGCGGCGCCGTCCCGCAGAAGGCCTTCGCCACCCGCCCGCCGAGGACGGTCTCCCGCAGGTGGGCCTTGACGGCCGCGTCGACGTCGCCGGGCTCGCCGGCCCGCCGGTCGAGTTCGCCGCGGTACCGCTGGAAGAGCATGTCGCAGATCCGGGGGACCATGGTCAGCTCGGTGGGCCGGACCAGCGCGATGTCCTCGAACAGGGAGGACAGGTCGCTCCTGGCGGTGAAGCAGCCCAGGCCGCCCCGGGCGAGCGTGCCCAGCACCGACATCCGGCCCGCCTGGTGGCTCTGCGGCATGTAGTGGACGACGACGGACGGCACGTCGGCGGGCCCGTAGACGAATCCCCACCACGCGTTGCGGGCGAGGCGCTGCGGGTACATCGCCCCCTTCGGGGCGCCGGTGCTGCCGGAGGTGTAGAGGAGCAGGGCCAGCGGGTCCTCGCCCGGGGCGGGGACGTGCAGCGGGGGGTCGGGCAGCAGGGCGCCGCGCCCGACCGCGGCGCTGAGCGTGTCGAGCACGGCGGTGCCGCCGGCCTCGGTCAGCCGCCGGGCGGCGGCCTCGACGGCGGCGCGCTCGGCGGGGACCCCGGGGTGGTGGTCGAACACCAGGAGGCGGCGGACCGACGGCTGCCCGAGCACCGCGGCGACGGCGGTGTCCAGCCGTTCGACGCTGGTGGCGAGGAGCCGCGGCCCGGTCTCCGCGACGATGGGCGCCAGCTGGGAGAGCGGCGCGCTGGCGTGCAGCGGCACGGAGACCAGGCCCAGGTGGACGCCGGCCAGGTCGACGGTGGCGTGGTCGGTGCTGCTGAAGCCGAGGACGCAGATCCGGTCGCCCGGGGCCAGCCGGTACCCGGGCTCGTGCGCCCAGGCCCCGGCGAGCGCCCGGACGCGGGCCCACAACTCCCCGTAGCTGACGGTGTCGTACCTCGGGAGCAGCCGCCCCGTCGCCTGGTCGCGGGCGCGTTCGCCGAGGGCGGGCCGGTCCCGGTAGGCCGCCATGACGGTCGCCATGATCTCGGCCGGGCTGGTGGCCGGATCGGCGAGCGCCGCCCGTACGGCCTCCGACTGCCCCGTCGCGCCCGGCCCTTCCGCCGGGGGCAGGGCAGCCGTGGCGGAGCTCACCAGGCGACCGGCAGGGCGTCGGCCCCGCGGATGAGGCGTTCGGTGCGCCAGCTGATCCGCTCGGGCGGGACGGCGAGGTGCAGCCCCGGCAGACGGCGGACCAGGGAGCCGAGCACGGTGCGCAGTTCCATCCGGGCGAGCTGCGCGCCGAGGCAGTGGTGCACGCCGTGCCCGAAGGTGACGTGCGGGGACGCGCTGCGGTGGAAGTCGATGCGGTCGGGCTGCTCGAAGACCTCCGGGTCCCGGTTGGCCAGCCCGAGTTCGGCGACCACCGCGTCGCCGGCGCGGATCTTCTGCCCGCTGAGCTCCAGGTCCTCGACGGCGATCCGGGTGAACCCGGCGGTGGCGCTGATCGGGACGACCCGGGAGAGCTCCTCCACCGCGCCGGGGATCAGACCGGGATCGGCGACCAGCTCCCGCCACAGCTCGGGGCGGGTCAGCAGGGTGTAGACGAAGTTGCCGATCTGGTTGGCGGTGGCCTCCTGGCCGGCGGAGAGCAGGCTGACCCCGAGGCCGACCAGTTCCTCCTCGGTGAGCGCGTTCTCCTCGCCCTCGACGGAGGCCAGTTCGCCGAGCAGGTCGGCGGTGGGGTGGACCCGGCGTTCGGCGACCAGGCCCGCCAGGTAGTCGTTCAGGTGCCCGCGGTCGCGGGCGGACAGCTCGGGGTCGGAGAGCGTCAGCAGGCCGTCGACCCAGGAGTTGAACCGGTCGCGGTCGGCGAGCGGCACCCCGAGCAGTTCGCAGATCATGGTGACCGGCAGCGGCCAGGTCAGGGCCTTGGTCAGGTCGGCCGGCGAGCCCGACGCGATCATCGCGTCCAGCAGCTCGTCCACGATCTCCTGGGCGCGCGGCCGCAGCGCCTCGACCCGGCGGAGGGTGAACGGGTTGGCCACCCGGCGCCGGAGCCGGGTGTGCTCGGGCGGGTCCATGCTCAGCATCGAGGTGCGGGGGAGGCCGGCCGAGACCGTGCGGGGCACGTGGTCGCCGACCGCCTCGGCGCGGCTGAACCGGGGGTCGGCCAGCACGGCGCGGACGTCGGCGTAGCGGCTGACCAGCCAGGCGTCCCCGCCGAACGGCAGACGGACCCTCAGCACGGGCTGCTCGCCGCAGACCGCGGCCAGCTCCGGGTCGATGTCGAGCCGGTGCGTCGGGCCGAACGGATAGGCGCGGGGCCCGTCGTCCGTCGCGGTCATGTTGTCAGTCCTTCCGGTCCCGGGGGCGGTCACAGTGCCGCGATCCGCCCGCCGTCGATGACGAGGTTGCTGCCGGTGATCCAGGAGGCGCGCGGGGACACCAGGAACCCGACGGCCTCGGCGATGTCCTCGGTGCGCCCGATCCGGCCGAGCGGGATCCCCTCGGCCCAGTCCGCCGTGTCCGTCCCGAGCCCGAGGTAGTCGGCGATCCCGTCCCTGGCCTCGTCCGCGCCCGGCGTCATGACGTTCCCGGGGGAAAGCGCGACGACCCGGATGCCGTCCGGCGCCAGTTCGGTCGCCAGCCCTTTGTGGTAGACCTCCAGGGCGGCTTTCGCGGCGGCGTAGTGCAGGATCACCGGATAGGACGAGACGGTGGCGATCGAGGACATGTGGACGATGACGCCGCCGCCTCCCGAACGCATCGCGGGGACGAGTGCGGAATTGAGCCGGACGGCGGAGAGGAAATTGATGTCGACGGTGTACTGCCAGTCCTTCTCGATGTCCAGTGCGCTCTGGAAGGTCCTACACCCGCCGGCGTTGTTGACCACGATGTCCACGCCGCCGAGGATTTCCAGCGCGGTGTCGGCGAATTCCCGGACACCGGCCGCGGTGCTGAGGTCGGACGGTACGAAGGCGGATTCGGCCGGGGTGTCCCCGGTCGGTTTGCGCGCGGTGGTGACGACGGTGGCGCCGCTCTCCAGCAGCTTCCGTGCGATGCCGGCGCCGATGCCGCGGCTTCCGCCGGTCACCACCGCCCGCTTTCCGGCCAATTCCCGTTCCATTCCGGTTCCGCCGCCTCTCCCTGGTCGGAAAACCTGTCCGCGACGCCTTTCGGCAGAAGAGACGCTTTTCGGCGTACGGGCGGGTACGGCCCGGTGCCGGTGCGGAAGGGCGGCGCGGAACCACCGCGGACCACTATCCGCGACCCGCTTCGGCAAGGTCAAGAAGATTGTGTCGATGCAGTGCATCGCCTGGCGCGGTGCAGAAAGGCGGTCGGCCGCCGGGCGGGCCGATGCCGCTGGACGCCGGGAACGATAGCCCCGATAATCGTCGAATTGCCGACGCACGGACCTCCGGTATGAGACGGACGGAAACACCGCCGCGGCGCGGCGGGATATCGCCCGGGGCGTCCGGCCCGGAATTCAGACGAACTCGGGAGGAACAATGGCGGGCTTGGGAGAGCCGTTCACCGTGGGCGACCTGACGGTCCCGAACCGGATCGTGATGGCGCCGATGACCAGGATGAAGTCCCCCGGAGGGGTGCCGGGCCCGGACGTCGCGGAGTACTACGCCCGCCGTGCGGCCCACCGGGTGGGGCTGATCGTCACGGAGGGCACCTACATCGGCCGCCCCGCCGCCGCGGCCTACGACGGGGTCCCCCGGTTCCACGGCGAGGAGGCGCTGGCGGGCTGGTCCCGGGTGGTGTCGCTGGTGCACGCGGCCGGCGGCCGGATCGTCCCGCAGCTGTGGCACACCGGGGTGCAGCGCCCGGGCACCGAACCGCCCGCCGAGGGGCCCTCGGGGATCGGCCTGGACGGCGGCCCGGCCGGGCGGGCCATGAGTCAGCAGGACATCGACGAGGCCGTGGCCGCCTTCGCGCGCGGCGCCGCGGACGCCGAGCGGCTCGGGTTCGACGGGGTCGAACTGCACGGCGCGCACGGCTACCTGATCGACGACTTCCTGTGGCACGGCACCAACCGCCGCACCGACCGCTACGGCGGCGACCCGGCCTCCCGGGCCCGGTTCGCGGCCGAGGTGGTGCAGGCCGTCCGGGCGGCGGTGAGCCCCGGGTTCCCGGTCCTCTTCCGGCTCTCCCAGTGGAAGGTCGGCCGCTACGACGCCCGGATCGCGGAGAGCCCGGAGGAGCTGGAGCAGTTGCTGACCCCGCTGGCCGAGGCGGGGGTCGACGCCTTCCACGCGTCCACCCGCCGCTACTGGCTGCCCGAGTTCGAGGGCAGCGACCTCAACCTGGCGGGCTGGGCGCGCAAGCTCACCGGCAGGGCCGCCGTGACGGTCGGTTCGGTCGGCCTGGACCGCCAGTACGGCGAGGGCGTGTTCACCGACGGCTTCACCCGGCCGGCCGGGCTCACCGGCATCGAGGAGCTGGTCGAGCGGCTGGAACGCGACGAGTTCGACCTGGTCGCGGTCGGCCGGCCGCTGCTGGCCAACCCCGACTGGGCGGAGCGGGCGCTCGGCGGCGGGCTGGCCGGGGCGGTCCCGTACGACCCGTCGGTGCTCGCGACCCTGGTCTGACCACCGGACCGGCTGACCGGCTGACAGAAGGAGGGCCGGGCCCGCGGCGTGTGTGCGGGAAC
>NZ_JBSFJC010000211.1:0-9315 GCF_053597855.1 Kitasatospora sp. NPDC001225 | reverse complement strand
GTACGGCTCCGGCGTCGTGGAGGACCTCGCCAGCCAAGGCTTCGGGGTGGTCACAGTCGACCACACCTACGACGCGGCGGCGGTCGCCTTCCCCGGCGGACGCGTCGAGACGAACCCGACGGGCGGGATCAGCGACTACGCCAAGGCCCTCACGGTCCGTACCGACGACATCCGCTTCGTCCTCGACCGGCTCGCCGTCCTCCGCTCGGGTGGCCACCCCGGCGTCTGCCGCACCCCGCTGCCCGCCGGCCTGCGCGGGGCGCTCGACCCGCGGCGCGTCGGGATGCTCGGCCACTCCCTGGGCGGCGCCACCACCGCCGCGACGATGCTCACCGACGGACGGATCACGGCGGGCATGAGCCTGGACGGGGGCGCGGCGGGCCCGGTGGTGGACGCCGGGCTCGACCGTCCGTTCCTGGTCGTGGACACCCCCGGCAAGGGCGGCATGGAGAACAACCCCGCCCTGCGCGCGTTCTGGTCGCACCTGCGCGGCTGGCGCCTGCACCTGACCGTACGGGGAGCCGCGCACCAGTCGTTCGGCGACGACGTGCTGATCCTGCCGCTGCTCGCCCCCCTCCTGGGCAGGTCGGCGTCCGATCTGGAGGAGGATGTCGGGACGATTCCCGGGCACCGGGCACAGGCGTTCCAACGCGCCTACCCGCGAGCCTTCTTCGACCTCCACCTCCGCGACCAGGGGCGGCTGCTCGACGGCCCCTCCCCCGACTTCCCCGAGGTCGACTACGCCCGGTGAACGCCTTGGCGCCGGCCTCGCACGGGGATCACGACCCGGGGAATCCCGCGGGGCGGCGAATGCGGGCCGGGGTCAGTCCTTGTGCCGGAAGGACGCCTGCCCGGCGGCTTCGGCGTCGGCGCGGAAGCGGGACCACGCACCGGGGCCGAGTCCGAGGGCGTCGAGGAGGTACGCGGCGACGGCGTCGGCGACGAGGGCGACCCGGTCGGCGTCCGGGTCGGTGGTCTCGCTCACGGCCTCCCCGGCGATGCCGCCCAGGGTGTGCTCCCCGCCGGGGACGACGAGGAGACGCTTGGGGGCGGGGCTGAGGTCGAAGGCGTCGAGGAACCAGTCCGGTCCGCGCGTGGACATCCTCGATTGGTCCCTGTCGCCCGCGATGACGAGCGCCGGCGTGGTCATGGTGGAGTAGTCCGGCCGCATGAAGGGCAGGTGCTCGACGGCGAACGGCGTGAGCGAGTCGCCCGTGCCGGTCGCCGCGATGAGCACGCCCGCCGCCGCGCCGCCGTGGGAGAGGTCCTCGCCCGGGACGCCCTGGGCGTCGAACACCCGGGCGCCCAGCAGGGCGCCGACGGTCTGGGCGCCCCAGGAGTGCCCGACGAGGGCGACACGGCTTCGGTCGGCGCGGTCGATCAGGTCGCCCGCCTCGGCCAGGACGGCGTCGAGGTGGTCCAGCACGGCGTGGAGGTCGTCGACGCGCACGCGCCAGATGGTGCCGAACCACGGATCGTCGAACCCTATGGCGTTGCGGCGCGAGTCCAGGTGGGTCGGCTGCACGACGACGAAGCCGGCGGCGGCCCAGCGGTCGACCAGCGGCTCGTAGCCGTCCATCGACCACGCGTTGCCGTGGGAGAACACGATGACCGGAAGGCCGCGGCCCTCGGCCGGTGCGGTCACCTTGACCTGCAGGGGCACCGCCCGCCCACCGGCGGGAACGGTGATGGGCTTGACCGCGACGGTCTTCGTCCGGGATTGCGCGGGAGTGAGCATGTGCGGACTCTCTGTCGGGAGGACGCGTGCCGCATACTTGGCGGAACGATGTTCCGCTCACATTAGCGGAACAATGTTCCGCGAACCAGAGGTGAGACCTTGTCCCCATCGGCCGGCTCCAGAGCGGCAGGCGCACAGCGCACCCGCCAGTCCCTGCTCGCGGCCGCGGCGCAGGTGTTCGTCGAGCAGGGCGTCCAGGCGCCCATCCGCGACATCGCCGGCCGGGCCGGCGTGGGCCTGGGCACCGTGTACCGCCACTTCCCCTCCCGGGCGGAGCTGGTCGTCGCGGTCTACCGGCACCAGGTGGACGAGTGCGCGCAGCTCGCCGCCGACCTCGCGGGGTCGCCGCGGCCGGGCGAGGCCCTGGAGCGGTGGATGGACGCGTTCGTGGAGTTCCTGGTCACGAAGCACGGACTGGGGGCCGCGCTCCAGTCCGAGGACCCCGGCCTGCAGAGCCTGCACTCCCTGATGCTCGACACGCTGGTCCCGGCCTGCGCCTCGCTCCTCGCCGCCGCCGCGGCCCGGGGCGAACTCGACCCGGACGTCACTGCCTACACGCTGATGCGCGCGGTCGGCAACCTGTGCATCCTGGGCCCGGGATACGACCGCGAGCATGCGCGGGCCATGGTCTCCCGACTCCTCGCCGGCTGCCGGACCACCATGCCCCCGGACGGTCCCGCGGCGGCCTGACGACGGGAATCCGCACGGTCTTGCCACGGGACGCACCGTCGGGGTCACCATCGATCAGGCGACCCCGTCGGGACGGGGTGATGCGCCGGAGGCCGGGAACGGCCGCGACGTACAATCGCGGCGAAAACGAAGCGCCGGGCCGGGATTCCGGCACCGGCGTGAGGGAGGGGACAGGATGTTCGGTTCGGAGAAGAAGCTCAACGACATGGCGGCGCGGCTCAGGCCCGACCTGAGTCGGGAAGCGCTCGGCGTCGGGCCGGACTTCCCGGGCATCGCCCCGAACCCGGTCCTGAGCAGGGACGCACGGAAGCGCAATGCGGAACTGCGCACGGGGGCGCTCGCGCTCGGCGTTCTCGTCGACTGGCGGGAGATCAGCAGCGGCGGCAGCCCACGCGTGGCCCTGATGCTCGACGTGGAGACCATCGGCGGCATCTCGTTCCGCGGTATCGCGGACGAGAACCTCACGATCACCGAGATCACCCGACTCGCCCCGGGGCAGACGTTTCCCGTGCGCTACCGGCCGGCCGTCATGGACCACTACGTCGCCCTCGCCCGGGACGCGGACCCCGCCCACGTGCAGCGGCTCTCCGACGAGATCGCGAGCCGCAAGCGGACCTGACCCGAAGCCAGTCGAGTGCGAACCGGCTCCGGGGCGGAGCGCCAGCGGTGCCTTCCGCCCGTTGCGGCCCCCGCGTACGATCGGCGCTCATGGTTGACCTCTATCCTCCGACCGAGCCGTACGACACCGGGTTCCTGGATACCGGAGACGGCAACCGCCTCTACTACGAGCAGCTCGGCAACCCGGACGGCAAGCCCGCCCTGAACGTCCACGGCGGCCCGGGTGCGGGGGCGCCGCGACGGCCGACCCGGGCCTGGGACCCGGAGCGCTACCGGGTGATCCGCTTCGACCAGCGCAACTGCGGCCGCAGCACCCCGCACGCCAGCGACCCGGCGGCGGACATGAGCCTGAACACGACCCGGCACCTGATCGACGACATGGAGCGGCTGCGCGAACACCTCGGCGTGGAGCGGTGGTTGCTGAACGGCGCCTCCTGGGGGTCGACCCTCGTCCTGGCCTACGCGCAGCGGCATCCAGGGCGGGTCACCGAGATCGTCATCCCGGCCGTGACGACGGCCCGGCGGGCCGAGATCGACTGGCTCTACCGGGGTGCCGGGCGGTTCCACCCGGAGGCGTGGGACCGGTTCCGCGACGGCGTCCCGGAAGACGAGCGGGACAGCGACCTGTTGGCGGCGTACGCGCGGCTGATGGAGAACCCCGACCGCGCCGTCCGGGAGAGGGCCGCCGCCGACTGGCTCGCCTGGGAGGACGCGGTCGTCTCGAACGAGCCCAACGGTTCGCCCGGCATGTACAGCGACCGCGAGGTGGACGCGCGGATCGCCTTCGTCCGGATCTGCGCCCACTTCTTCAGCCACGGCGCCTGGCTGGAGGAGGACCAACTGCTGCGCGACGCCCACCTGTTGGCCGGCATCCCGGGCGTGCTCGTCCACGGCCGGCACGACATGGGCTGCCCGGTGCAGACGGCCTGGGAGCTCGCGAAGGCGTGGCCGGGGGCACGGCTCCACATCATCGAGGACTCCGGGCACGCCGGCAGCGAGGCGATGGGGCAGGCGACCCGGACCGCCATCGAGGAGTTCAAGAACCACTGACCCCCAGGCCTCGGAGGCGACCTCGCCGGCCCTGAACTCAGGTCGCCGGACCGCGGTCGACCGGGGCCTGCCACGGCAGGACCGGGCGGACCAGCAGTTCCCGCCCGTCCGGCCACGTCAGTCGGACCTCGGTGCCCGCCACCCGGACCGCCACCTCCGGTGCCGGGGGCGCCCCCGGCGCGCCGGTCAGCAGCACGGCGCCGACCACCACCTCGATCCGTTCTGACGACTCGTCACATACCCGTGCCGGAGCGGGCGGGAGCACGAGGAGGGGAACGGCGCAGCGGTGGCCGAAGGCGTTCGCCCCCTCGCGGCGGTGCACCTCCGCCGCCGTCCAGCCGTGCAGCCCGAGCACCGCGCTGACCAGCCCCGGCCCGTTCGCGCCGGGTGCCGTCCGGACGGCCGCGCCCGGAAGCCCCCGCAGGACCGTCTCCGGCGCCGCCTCGGCCGCCAGCGCGTAACCCCCCTCGCGCAGGCCCCAGCCGGGCGGTCGGCGCAGGCCGTGCACCCTGATCTCCCAGGGCCCGGCCGGCACCGAGACGCTCACCACGGGCGGCGGCGCCGCGCCGGGGACGGCCCCGCCCGGGGGCAGCGGCCGGTGCCAGGAGGCGGCGTACCGGTCGGTCACGGCGAGCGGGTGGATGCGTTCGCGGCGGGTGGCGGTGCCGTCGGGCAGGAGCAGCGCCAGGTGGTTGTCGATCCGTGGCGCCTCCGGGCCGATCACCGGCCCGGTGCGGGTCGAGTAGGCGAGCCTGGCGTAGTGCGGCTCGTCGCGTTCGACGGCCGGCGGGGCGGTCAGGTAGCAGGAGCCGTGGTTGAGCACCCGGACGAGCCCGTCGGAGGCGGTCCGGTGGACGAGGAACCCGGGGACGGGCAGCGCGGCCGTCAGGTCGGCGCGCTCCCGCGCGAGCGGCTCCTCGGGCGCCGTCCACACCGGGTGGCCGGCCGGGAGCAGCAGCCCCAGGAACCCCATGGCCGCCGCGTACGGCGAGCCGGGCGAGCTGTAGACCTGGGCGGCCGCGCTCTGCTCCCCGTACCAGCCGAGCGGGAGCAGGCCGCGCGGGTCGGGCGCGCCCCGCTCGGTGAAGTGCCGCAGCACGCCGGAGGCCAGGCGGCGGGTCTGCCCCGGGGTGAGCGGGGTCGCGCCGTCCAGCGCCCCGAGCCAGACCGGGGCCAGGCAGGCGAAGCGGTAGCTCAGCGACCGCCCCTGGTGGAGCACCGCGCCGTCCGGCCCGAACAGCCAGCGGTACTGGGCGAGGAAGCGGTGCAGCCGTTCGCGGTACAGCGCCGCCCTGGCCCCGGCGCGTTCCCCGGCGATCCGCGCCCAGAGCAGCGGGTAGAGGTGGAACCCCCAGGCGTTGTAGTGGTCGAAGCGGCGGCCGGCGTCGTAGGCCGCTTCCGGGCCGACGGCGAACTCCTGCGGGCCGCCCGAGCGGTAGTCGTGGCGGGTCTCCGGCCCGTCCAGGTACCAGCCGTCGCCGGAGTACCACGGCTCGATCCGGTCCAGCCGGTCCTCGATCTCGCCTCGGTCGTGCCCGGCGCCGACGGAGGCGAGGAACTCGCCGACCACCGCCTGGAAGAGCACGTGGTTGTTCTCCCGGACGCCCCGGCCGACCGTCCCGCTGAGCCAGCCCGCCACCTGCTCGCGCTGACCGGGGGTCAGCCGCTCCCAGATCCACGGGCGGGACTCGTGCAGGGCCACCGCGAGCGACGCGGCCTCGACGATCTGCTGGGAGTAGTCGGTGACGGCCGGCCAGCGCTCCGGCCCGCCGGGGTCCGTGCCGGCGAGCAGCCCGGCGGTGACCTGGTCGGCCAGCTCTCCGAGGCGGCCGCGCGCCGGCTCGTCCCCGGCCGCCAGCCGGACGGCGGCCAGCACCGCCGTCCGCGCGAAGCCCTCCAGGCCGTCGGTGTCGCCGCCCGACCAACTGCCGCGCCCCGGCGGCGAGATCCGCGCCCCGAGCGGGCTGCGGTAGGGCCGCAGGGACGCCAGCAGGTGGTCCGCGACGGCGATCCAGTGCCGACAGGTCCAGCCCGTCACCGGCGCGCCCGCCCGGTCCTCGGGCGGCAGGTCGAGTCCCGCGGTCGGTCGGTCCCGCATACGGCGGCCTCCTGGTGGCGACGGTGCCGGCGGCTCCGGCACCCTCACCGTACGGCCGGGCGCGCCGCGGCCCGGGGCGGCTCAGGCCGGGTCGGTGGTGGAGACGGCGAGCAGCTTCGTCACCGAGCCGTCGTCCCCGACCACGTCGCGCAGGTGGCGGAAGCCGAGCCGGCGGCACATCGCCAGGCTCGGGGTGTTCTCCGCGCCGACCATGCCGTAGACCTCCTTGAGCCCCAGTTCGTCGCCGGCGTAGCGGATCAGGCCGCGGACCACCTCGGCGCCCAGGCCCCGGCCCCAGAACTCCGGGGCCAGCGCGGTGACCAGCTCGTGGCCGTCGACGTTCCCGGTGCGCTTGACCTCGGCGTGGCCGGCGTACGCGCCGTCCAGCCAGAGGCCCCAGATGTCGAAGAGGTGCTGCGGGTAGACGTCGGTCAGGATCGCGCGGAACAGCGTGCGGATGTCCGGCTCGGGCACGAGGTCCTGGCCCATCCAGCGGCACACGTCCGCGTTGCGGAGCAGGGAGACGAAGGCGTCCTCGTCCTCGGGCCGGTAGGGGATGAACTCCAGGTGCTCGGTGCGCAGCTGAGGGGTCATGCCGCTCTCCTCTTGGGTCGTGGTGGTTCGGTGGTGCGGCAGCCGTGGGGCGGGGCCGGTCGGCGCGGCCGGCGGCCCCGTCCCCGCGGCCGGTCAGGCTCGGGCGTTCTCCATGCGCTCGCGCAGGCTCTTCGGGCGCATGTCGGTCCACACCTCGTCGACGTAGGCGGTGCACTCGGCCTCGGTGCCCTCGGTGCCGACGGGCTGCCAGCCGGCCGGGACGTCGAGGTCGGCGGGCCAGAGGGAGTACTGCTCCTCGTCGTTGCGCAGCACCTGGTAGCGGGTGTTCTCGTCCATGTCGGGCTCCTTCGTCATCGTCGGTCGGTCTCGGCGGGGTCGGTACGGGTCGGTACGGGTGGGCGGGGTCGGTACGGGGGCGCGGTGTCGGTACGGGTGGGCGGGGTCGTCACCGTCCTTCCCGGGCGTGCCGGGCGATCTGCCGCAGGGCGGCGGCGAAGTCCTCGGCGGCCCGGCGGACGGCCCCGGTGCCGTGGACGGCGGGCCGGTGGTGCCAGGTGAAGGCGAGGCGTCCGTGCTGGGCCGCGCCGACCACCTCCAGCGGGTGGGAGCCGCCGTCCCGCGGGTCGTGGTCCTGGCCGAAGGAGCCGAGTTCGGCGCGGACCAGGCCGTCGCCGGCGGCCTCGGGCCGGGCGTCCCACTGGCCGAGGTAGTTGAAGACCACCTCGCCGTGGCCGCCGGCGGCGAGGCGCTCGCGGACCCCGGGCGTCCCGAAGGTGCGCAGGGCGCCGAAGCCCAGGCCGTTGCCGGGCACCGCGCGCAGCTGGCGGCGGACGGACTTCACCAGGGCCCGCCAGTCGCGGTCCGGGCCGGGCTCGGCCGGGTCGGGGACGTGGAAGGTGACGGGGTGGACGGTGGTGAACCAGCCGACCGTACGGGACAGGTCGACGCCGTCCAGCAGGTCCTCGCGGCCGTGCCCCTCCAGGTCCAGGCCGATCCGCTGCTGCCCGCTCCAGCGGGCCAGGGCGAGGGCGAGGGCGGCCAGCAGCACGTCGTTGACCCGGGTGCGGTAGGCGGCGGGGGCGGCGCGCAGCAGCGCCTCGGTGTCGGCCTCGTCGAGTTCGACGGTGACCGCCGCGGTCTCGGCACCGCCGGGATCGGACGGACCGCCGGTCCCGGACGGGCTGCCGGGCAGGGCCGCCCGGGCGCTCACCGCCTCCTCCCAGTACGGGAGTTCGTGGTCCAGGCCGCCCTCGGCGACATGGGCGGCGAGCCGGTGCGCCCAGTCCCGGAAGGAGGTGCCGCGCTCCCCCAGGGTGACCGGCCCGCCCTGGACGGCCTGGCGGTGGGCGCTCTCCAGGTCGTCGCGCAGCACCCGCCAGGAGACGGCGTCGACGACCAGGTGGTGGGCGACCAGGAGCAGCAGGGCCGGGTGCTCCGGGTGGCCGGTGAACAGGGCGGCGCGCAGCAGCGGGCCGCGGGCCAGGTCGAAGCCGGCGTGCAGCTCGTCGGCGGCCTTGGCCATGGCCGCGTCGGCGGCCCCGGCGTCCTGCCCGGTCAGGTCGTGGTGGACCAGGAGGTCCTCGGCGGGGGCGGGCGGCGGGTTGAACTGGTGCCAGCCGGCCTCGTCGCGGGTGAAGCGCATCCGCAGGGCGTCGTGGTGTTCCAGCAGGGCGTCGAGCGCGGTGCGCAGCGCCGCCGGGTCGGGGTCGGCGGAGAGTTCGAGCAGGGTGGACTGGTTGAAGTGGTGGTGGGCGGCGCGCGGGGTGGTCAGGAACCACTCCTGGATGGGGGTGAGCGGGACGCCGCCGGTCACCGGGCCGTCGTCGGCGCGCTCGGTGGCGGTGCGTACGACGGTGGCCAGTTCGGCCACCGTCTGGTGGCTGAACAGGTCGCGGGTGGCCAGGTGCAGGCCGTCGCGGCGCAGCCGGGAGACCACCTGCATGCTGAGGATGGAGTCGCCGCCGAGGAGGAAGAAGTTGTCGTCGGCGCCGACCTCGTCGAGGCCGAGGACGTCGGCCCAGATCCGGGCGATCCGGCGTTCGAGGTCGGTCTCCGGCGCCCGGCCGGGGCCGGCCGCGGCCTGGGCGGGACCGGGGTCGGGCAGGGCCCGCCGGTCGAGCTTGCCGTTGGGGGTGAGCGGGAGCCGCTCCAGCGCGACGAAGGCCGAGGGGACGAGGTGCGGCGGCAGCGACTCGGCGAGGTGGAGCCGCAGGTCGAGGGCGGGGGCGCCGGCGGTGGCGTCGGCGGGGACGACGTAGCCGACCAGCCGGCCGCCGCCCGGGCCGTCGGCGCGGACGGTGACGACGGCGTCGCGCACCAGGGGGCTGCGGCGCAGGGCGCTCTCGATCTCGCCGGGTTCGATCCGGAAGCCGCGCAGCTTGATCTGCTCGTCGGCGCGGCCGGCGAACCGGAGCTGGCCGTCGGCGGCGCGGCGGGCGAGGTCGCCGGTGCGGTACATCCGCTCGCCGGGGGCGCCGTACGGGTCGGGGAGGAAGCTCCGGGCGGTGAGGCCGGGGCGGCCGAGGTAGCCGCGGGCGAGGCCGGGGCCGGCCAGGTAGAGCTCCCC
>NZ_JBSFJC010000210.1:0-9353 GCF_053597855.1 Kitasatospora sp. NPDC001225 | reverse complement strand
TTGTCGCCGCGGCTGACAGTGTCAGCTTGCGCACGGTCACGTGGAGGGTCCCTTCGGGGTCAACGGTGCTGGGGCAGTGGTGACTTGTGGCGGGCTTGGAGCCGGTGGGGCCGAGGTCGGAGACGGCGATCGACTTGTGGTCGCGCAGGGCCGTCACCTCCTTGCCGTCGACGTACCAGCGCAGCTTGGTGCCGGAGACCGGGAGGTCGACGGTGAGGTGGTCGGTCGCGGTCAGGCGGGTGGTGACCGGCGTGCTGCTGGAGAGGGTGGAGGCGTGCCGGTAGAAGCCGGCGATCATCGCCTCGCGGCCGGGGAGGTTGAACTCCCGCCCGAGGGAGCGCATCACGGAGTTGTCGGTCGGCCGGTTGAGGCCGGTCGGGTAGTTGCTGCCGCCCTGGTACGCGCCGACGGTGCCGCCGTCGGGCGAGGTCTTCCCGAGCCAGCGGTACCACTTGGCCTTGTCCTGGCGCATCCGGTCGGCGCTCAGGGTGGTGATGTTGGGCTGCGGGGGCTCCGCGCCCTGGTAGGGCCCCGCCCCGTCGGCCCAGTACTCGTCCGCGAGCTTGCCCAGCGAGTGGCCGGTCTCGTGCACGGCTATCTGGCCGGACGCGCTGTTGCTGCCCGCGACGGTGGCGATGCCCTCGTACCCGAGCGGCGACTGGGTGCTGCCGTAGCCGGCGCCGCCGTACTTGGCGGTGTTGGCGACGACGATCACGAGGTCGGCCTGCGGGGCCTTGGCGGCGTAGGTGTCGACGGCCTTGATGTCCACGCACAGCAGCCGCTCGATGGAGTTGCACCAGAAGCGCGAGCCGAGGGCGGTCTTGCGGACGGTGTCCTGCTTCGGGTCGCCGGAGACGCCCGACTGGGCGGAGACGGCGCCCACGGCCCACACGTTGAACAGCTTGCGGTAGGTGGCGTACGGCTCGACGGCGCTGATGTCCTTCCACTTCGCCGCGGCGTCCTTGCGGAACTTGTCCTGCTCCGAGGCCGTGTAGCCGTCGCCGATCATGACCACGTCGAGCTTGCTGTCCGTGCTCCCGTTGTTGACGATCTTCGTCACGGTGCCGTCCGCCGCGGCGCCGACCGCGTTCATGACCGGCGCGCCGACGAAGGGGGAGGCGGCAGGGACCTTGGTCCGGCTGATGGCACCGTCCTCGGCGAAGACCTCCACGTCCTGGTCCCCCGGGGAGACGGTGACGGAGGCCGGGTCGACCGGGTCGGACGGAGCGGCGACCGCCGGGCCGACGCCGACGGCGAGAGCCGCCAGCGTCATGGCGCCGGCCAGGGTGACCGAGGTGAACCTGCTGGTGCGCAAGAGGGTTTCTCCGAAATCTATGGGCGGCGAAAAGTGGTGGAGCGCGGGGGAGCGCGGCCCCGTGCCGTGCTGCCGCCGCACTCCGCCAACACGGCTGCACGGAGCCGGAACTGACAAGGTGACACTGTCGGGTGGTCACCTCATCGGTGGATACGGCCGGCTGCCCACGAACGGTTCACGCGGGCTGTCGCCGTCTCGCCGGTGAGCGAGCTCCTGGCGGCTGCGGGACCGTCTCATCGCCTGCCGGCGTGTTCCGGTGGCCGGCCGGCCCGGTCTCCGGGGAGTCACCGGCGGGCGGGTGCCCGCTGGGTCAGGAGGACGGCGGCGGCCAGGGCGGCGACCGCGGCGGCGAAGACGGTGGTGGCGGTGCGCAGTCCGACGGCGCCGATCAGCGCGCCGACGCCTACGGCCGGCAGGGCCAGCATGGTGTACAGGGCGGCGAAGAAGGCCGAGACGGTACGGCTGCGGGTCCCGGGCGGGGTGCGCGCGCCGATGAGCGCGATCCCGTGGCCGACCGCGACGCCGGTCGCCAGGCCGACCGTCAGCGCCGCGCCGAGCAGCGGCAGGAGGGAGGAGGCCGCCACGGCGGCGGCGATCAGCCCGGCCGCGACGATCAGTCCGGCGCACGCCGCGGGCAGGGCGGCGCGCCCCAGTCGTGCGGCCAGGAGCTGGCCCGTGCCGGTGCAGGCGAAAGCGAGGGAGACCGTTGCCGCGGTGGCCAGGAGGTCGTGGAGGCGGGCGACTTCGGCCAGGAACAGCCCGGTCACCGCGGTGAGCACGCCGAGGACGGCGAATCCCGCGCCCGCGGCGAGCGCGGCGTGCCGGAACTCCCTGCGGAGGGCGGTGGGCACGCGGGGTGCGCGGGCGACCGACCCGGTTCCCCGCTCCCTCGGCGTCACGGTCTCCGGGGCCACGGCGAGTGCGGCCAGGGCTGCCGTCAGCAGGGCCGCGGCGGCGACCCAGACGGCTCGCAGCGGCCAGCCGGTGGTGTCGGCGAGCGCGGCCGCGAGCAGCGGGCCGCAGGCCAGGCCACCCATGTTCGCGGCGAGTGCCAGCCGCCCGGCACGGAACCGGCCGTCGGCGGGCGCCAGTTCGGCCAGGTGGGCGGTGGCGGTCCCGGTGATGAGCGCGGCGGCCAGCCCGGACAGCACCCGTCCGACCAGGAGGGCGGCCAGGTTCTCGGCGAGGAGGAACACGACGGCGGCCGCCAGGGCGGTGAGCAGCGCCGCGGCGGCGACGGGACGGCGGCCGTACCGGTCGGAGAGCCCGCCGAGCGCCAGCAGTCCCGCGACCACGGCCAGCGCGTAGACCGCGAAGGCCACGGTCACGGCCAGCGGAGAGAAACCGAAGGCGCGCTCGTACAGCGGGTAGAGCAGGGTGGGCACCGTCGTCCCGGCCGTGACGGCCCAGAAGGCGAGGGCGACCGCCCAGGTGCCGATCCGCCGTCTGCCGCCCGGGGTACCCGCCCCGGGAGTGGCGGTGGGAGCGGCGGTGGGCGCGGTCGGCGGGACGGGTATCGGGGAGGCGTGGGAGTCCATGTGCGGGGTTCCTTCCGCGTGGGCGTCTTTCGGGAACGGGAAGGGTCAGTGGGCCTGGAGGAGTGCGGCACGGCGCAGCCAGTACCGCCAGCCGGCGTCGATCTGGCTGTCGGGCCAGGCCACCGCGTCCTTCTCCAGGCATTCCTGATGGCCGGTCCAGTGCCGGAGCTCGCCCGCGGCGCGGGCGGTGAGCTGGGTCCGGCAGGCCCGTTCGAGCAGGATCGCGTACATGACCGCGTGGGCGGTGTCCCGGCCGACCGCCGCCAGGCCGTGTCCGGGCATCAGGCAGGCGCGGGCGCCGCCGAGGTCGGCCGCGAGCGCGCGGCCCAGCCCGGGGGTGCGGACGAGGTTGTCGGTGGCGGTGTACCGGGGCAGGCCGTGTTCGGCGAAGACGACGGCGTCGTGGCTGAGCGGACGGAGCGGTTCACCGAGCGCGCTGAAGGCGTTGACCGTCGGGGAGTGGGTGTGGACGCTGGCGCGCACGTCGGGACGGGCCCGCATGAGTTCGGTGTGGAGGTGGTGTTCGAGGTGGACGCGTCCGGTTCCCGCCAGCCGCTCGCCGGTCCACGAGACGAGCAGGACGCGCTCGGGGGTGATCTCCTCCAGGCCCCAGCCGGCCGACTTCATCCACACGCCGCGGCCGTCCGGGTCGCGGACCGCGAGGTGTCCCCACACCATGTCACCGTGCCCGGCCGCGGCCAGCGCCCGGCTGCCCAGTGCGACCAGCTCGATCGGGTCGATCGGGTCGATTGGGTCGTCCATCGTGTCGTCCGTCATGGGTGGTGCTCCTTGATGTCGTGTCCGGGCCCGTTCTCGGGCTGCTGTGGCCGCCGTCTTCCCTCGTGTGCCGGGGGTTTCGGGCCATGCGTCCAGGGCGTCCGGGACCGCATCCTGCGGCGGTGCTCACGACCCTAGGAGCGGTCGCGGATTGCGACCAGTGAAAAGAATGCAAGTGCTATTTTCACTTGGTGAAAGTCACGTCCCTCGACCTCAACCTCCTCGTCATCCTCGACGCCGTACTGGAGGAGGGCAGCGTCACCGGGGCGGCCCGCCGGCTGGACCTGTCGGCACCGGCCGTCAGCAGGGCCCTGGGCCGGCTGCGGACCGCGTTCGGCGATCCCCTGCTGGTGCGCTCCAGCCGCGGACTGAAGCCGACCGCGCACGCGCTGGCGCTGCGTCCGCGGGTACGAGCCCTGGTCGAGGACGCCCGGAACCTGCTGGGGCCCGCGGAGGAGGACGCACCGGCCGCCTGGTGCCGCAGCTTCACCGTTCTGGCGCCCGAGGACCTGATCGGGTGCTTCGGCACGGACCTGCTGGCCCTCGTGCGCGCCGAAGCCCCCGGCGTCCAGCTGCGCCTCCTCGGCGAAGGGCGGGCGGCCGACGAAGGCGCGGCGGTGCGCGAGGGCACCGCGGATGTCGCGATCGCGGTCAACGCCTCCAAGGAGGCCGACCTCCGCTCGGAAGGGCTGGTCCGCGAGCCGCTGCTCGGGGTGGTCCGCGCCGGTCACCCGCTGAGCAGCGGCGAGGTCACGGCGGCCCGCTTCGCGGCGTGGGACCACGTCGTGGTCTCCCGTCACGGCCGGCTGCGCACCGCGGTCGACAGGCTGCTGGAGGCCGAGGGAGTGCGGCGTACCGTCGCGGCCTCCGTGCCCGGCTTCGCCACGGCGCTGCGCCTGGTAGCCGCCGGCGACCTGGTCGGGATCGTGCCGGCCGCCCTGGCCGGCCGTCTGGCCGACCCGCTCGAACTGGTCACCTTCCCGGTGCCGTTGGGCGTGAAGCCGCTGCGCGTCAGCATGCTGTGGCACCCTCGCCACGACGACGACCCGGCCCACCGCTGGCTGCGTGCCCGCGTCCGCGAGGCGGCCGGCCGGCGGACCGCCCCGTGACGCGCGCCGCCCTGCCCGTCCGCACGGGGCGCGGACGGGCGGGGCGGTCAAGTGCCGTGGCGCGGAGAGGCCTTGGATCCGCGGCAGCCCGTCGGCGACGGTGGGGCCGAGGGCGCGTTCCTCGGCAGGGTCCGGCGCCGTGAGGGGTCCTCGGTCCCCGTCACGGCGCCGCTTCCTGATCCGGAAAGATCCCGGGGAAGGCCCGGGGCGGCGTCAGTAGATGAGGACGTCCCAGTGGCTGCCCTCGTTGCAGTACAGGTTGCCCGACGCGGCCTGCCACTGCGGGTAGCCGTCGCCCCGGAGGCCGATGTAGGTGAAGCTGTTCTGGACGTAGCTGTCGATGCAGGAGCTGCGGGCGATGTCGACCTTGTAGCCGTTGTAGTGGCTGTAGGTGCCGGAGGCGTGGCCGACCTCGGTGCCGCCCGTGATGTTGATGGCGCAGCCGCTGGCCTGCTTGAGGGTGATGACGGCGCTGACGGTGCCCGAGTTGATCTGGTCGAACGAGGTGCAGGTGGAGTTGGACCTGGTGGTGCAGCCCCCGCTGGAACTCCACGTGATGCCGGCGCCGCTGAACTGGCCGGCGGCCGCGGACTGCGACAGCTTGGTGCCGCTGGCGCCGGCCGTGGGCGCCGAGAGGGCGAGGCCGGCCAGGGCCAGGGCGACGACGGTGGCTGCGGTGCGTGGCTTCATCTGCATCTCCCGGTGAGGATGGTGTGCATCCGACTCGACCCCCGCCCTCCTGCCGCGCCTCGGTGGGAGGGCGGGAGGTCCGGCGCCGGGCCGACGGAAACGGCCCGGACGTAGGGGTCGTACGCAGTGCTGTGACGCGACAGTGCTCCGGCACGAGGGCCGACCGATCCCTCCGGCGCCACCGCCTGCCGCTCCCGGGAAACGGGGGACGACGGGCTTCGAGCGCCGGCATCGGACCAGGATGCCCCATCGTTGTCTATGCGAGTAGACCCCGGGCTGTGAATTTCGCGTGACCGGGAGCGGCCTTCAGTGCGTCGAAACGCTCAGGCGAGCGGTCCGGCGAGCGGTCCGGCGGAGTACGGTGTCGCGGCGGCTTCGGACGGGACCGCCGACGGCGAGGAGGCCGACGGGCGGCCGCCGCAAGTGCCCGCGGAGTACAGGGCGTTGGAGGTCCTCAGCATCGCGGCATGGTCCGACAGGTCGTACCGGTTGATCGAGGTGGCGAACTGCCGCTTGCCGGTGACCTCGCCTACCAGCAGGGTGTTGTAGCCGGGGATGCCGCCGTCGTGTCCCCAGAACTCGCCGCAGGGCGTGGACAACCGCTGGAGCCCGAGGCCGTAGCCGGCGGCCGCGTTCGGGCCGCTGGTGTCCTTCATCGCGGCGAGTTCGGCCGGGCCGAGCAGCTGCCCGCCGAGCAGGGCGGCGATGAAGCGGGTGAGGTCCGCGGTGGTGGAGATGCCCGCCCCGGCGGCGGAGGCCATCGACGGGTTGAGCAGCGTCACGTCGGCGGGGCCGGTCGGGAGCTTGTAGTAGCCGTGCGCGTGGGAGCCGGGGATGAAGGGCGAGTAGAGGGGCATCGACGTGCCCGTCAGGCCCAGCGGCCGGATGATGCGGCGGTCCACCTCCTGCGCCCAACTGCGCCCGGTGAGGCGCTCGATGATCATGCTGATGAGCACGTAGTCGGTGTTGGAGTAGTGCCAGCCCTGACCGGGGGCGAAGTACGGCGGGTACTTGTCGGCGATGTCCACGAGCTGCTGCGGCCGGTAGGACGTCCAGCGCCCACCCGCCAGCCACTGCCGCAGCGTCTCCTCGTTGCTCGCGTCGAACGCCGGGTCCTCGGTGAAGTCGTGGATGCCGCTGGTGTGGTTGAGCAGTTGGCGCACGGTGATGCCGGCGCCGTTCGGCACCACGCCCGGCAGGCGGCTCTCGACGGAGTCGTCGAGGCCGATCCGGTGTTCCGCGACCAGTTGGAGGACCACCGTCGCGACGAAGGTCTTGGTGACGCTGCCGATCCGGAACCGGCCGTCCGGATCGGCGGGCGCACCGGTGGCCAGGTCGGCCACGCCGGCCGCACCCTTCCAGACCGTGGAGCCGTTCTCCCGGACACGGGCCAGTGTCGCCGCCGCACCGCCCTCCCGCACCATGGCCCGGACCGCCGCGTCCAGGGCCGCCCCGTCCGCCGTCCGCTCACCGCCCGCCGCCGCCACCCGGTGGGGCGCCGCCGGGGCGCCCGCCGCGCCGGCGGCCGGGGCCAGGGCCGCCAGCAGGCCCGCACCGGCGAGCGCGACGATCGCCGACCGCCCGACCGGGCGCCGCCACCGTCGACCCTTCGAGCCGAGTCTCCCGCGCCTCGGATCCGCCGTCCCGTCCGCCATGCCGTCCTCCCGAAGTCGACCGACGGATGCGATCAACACCCGTCACAACAAAGACAGTTGACAGAGTGTCAGTCAGCAGCGTTACGAGGCGTCCACCTCAGGTGCGGAGCGTCTCCGCCCCGGGACCCATCTTCCCGCCCGGAGGACTCCACCTCGGGTCGAAGGCCGCCCCCGACGGATCCCTGAGGCCTCGGTCGGCCGAGTGGCCGGAGGTGTGAGGCCGAGGATGCTGCCGCGCCCAGCCCGGGGGCTGTGGATCCCGTGACATCAAAACGTAACGCTTCCGTGGAAAGTCGCCGGGCGTAAAGTCTTCCCCAACTCCTGCTAAATCTGGCATGTTTCCCTCAATTCCCGTGCGATCCCCCTCACGTACGGTCTGAATCGGAGGATACGTGTCACCCCTGATATCCCGGCGGCTCGGCCGCCCGGCCGCAGCCCTCGCCGTGCTCTCGGCCATGGCGCTCGCCACCCCCACCGCGTTCGCGACCGCCGCCACCACGACCACCACCCCCACCGTCCCCGGCGCCGTCTCCGCGCCCGCGGTACAAGCGCCCGCCACGCAGGCCCCCGCCGCCGCGGGCAGCGCGGCGGGCTGGGCCGCCGGCACCCGTGCCTACCTGGTGATCAGCGCCCCCGCCGACATCGCCGCAGCCAAGGCCGCCGTCGCCGCCAAGGGCGGTACGGTCTTCTCGAGTTACGACCAGATCGGCGTCATCGTCGCCCACTCCACCAGCGCCGGCTTCGCCGCCGCGCTGCGCACCGTCACCGGCATCCAGCAGGTCGGCGCGACCCGCACCTCCGACGTGCCGGCCGACGCCTACAGCCCGGCGCTGCCCGCCAACCCGGCGCAGGCGGCCACCACGCTCACCGAGTCCAACCGCTGGGACATGACGCAGATCAAGGCCGACCAGGCCTGGAGCGTCAGCACCGGCTCGCCGTCCGTCAAGGTCGGCGTGCTCGACACCGGCGTGGACGACCAGCACCAGGACCTCGCGCCGAACTTCGACGCCGCCGACTCGGTCTCCTGCGCCTACGGCAAGCCCGACGCCCGCACCGGCGCCTGGCGGGACGTGGACACCCACGGCACCCACGTCGCCGGCACCATCGCGGCCGCGAAGAATGGCAAGGGCGTCATCGGTGTCGCACCGGGCGTGAAGATCGCCTCGGTCCGGATCGCCGAGCCGACCAGCACCCTGTTCTACGCCGAGAACACCGTCTGCGGCTTCGTCTGGGCCGGCGACCACGGCTTCAAGGTCACCAACAACAGCTACTACACCGACCCCTGGCAGTTCAACTGCCCGAACGACCTCGACCAGGCGGCCATCATCGAGGGCGTCAAGCGCGCCCAGGAGTACGCCGAGGGCAAGGGCTCGCTGCAGGTCGCGGCGGCCGGCAACGCCAACTACGACCTGGCCAACAAGACCACCGACACCGAGAGCCCGAACGACTCCACCAAGGTCACCCGGACGATCAGCAACGCCTGCATCGACATCCCCACCGAACTCCCCGGCGTGGTGACCGTCGCGGCCACGGGCAGCGGCAGCGGCAAGGCCTCCTACTCCAACTTCGGCCGGGGCGTCATCGACGTCGCGGCGCCCGGCGGTGACGGTGCCACCGGCGTCTACTCGACCCTGCCCGGCGGCAAGTACGGCACCAAGAGCGGCACTTCGATGGCCTCCCCGCATGTCACCGGGGCGGCCGCGCTGATCGCGAGCGCCAACCCCTCGCTCACCCCGGCGGACATCCGGGCCCGGCTGGCGAGCCAGGCCAACGACCTGGCCTGCCCCGCCTCCGACAGCCGCTGCACCGGCACCACCGCCGACAACTCCTTCTTCGGCGAGGGCCAGGTCGACGCGCTGAAGGCGGTCGGCGGTGCCACCCAGCCCACCGGCACGTACTTCGAGAACACCGCCGACGTGGCGATCCCCGACAACACCACGGTAGAGAGCCCGATCACCGTCACCGGCGTCACCGGCAACGCCCCGGCGACGCTCAAGGTCGGCGTGGACATCAAGCACACCTACCGCGGCGACCTCGTCCTCTCCCTGGTCGCGCCCGACGGCACGGTCTACCTCCTGGAGGACTTCCCGAACAGCGACAGTACCGACAACGTCGCCAAGACCTACACCGTCAACGCCTCCGCGAGCGCGGCGAACGGCACCTGGAAGCTCCGAGTGAAGTCGTAGGCCAGGCGCAGGCCGTGGGTGCCGTCGGGGCCGGGGGCGGGGGCCGTCGAGCCGCCGGGGGCGCGGTCGTTGCCGGATTTCCA
>NZ_JBSFJC010000209.1:0-9491 GCF_053597855.1 Kitasatospora sp. NPDC001225 | reverse complement strand
CCGGGGGCGAGCCTGGTGACGGTCCGGGTGAGGTTCCCTCCCCCGCCCGCGCCGCCGCCCGGGTCGCCGAACACCGCCGCGCCCCGGTCGAACGGCAGGGTCGCGGTCATCGGGGCGCGGCCGAGCGCGGCGTCCAGGACGACCTCGTCGGCGGCGCCGAACTCCCCGATCAGCAGGGCCGCGTGCGGGGCGAGCGGGGTCAGCACGGCGGGCCGCTCCAGCTGGGCCGCGAAGACCGTGGGGACGACGGCGGCCAGCGCGGCGAGCCGGTCGGCCTCGGCCGGCTCGAACTCCAGCGAGCCGCTGTGGAAGTGCCGCTCCAGCAGGCCCTCGCGCCGCTCGTACGGGGTGGCGAGGCGGACGACGGCCAGGTCGGCCCGCGCCGGGTCCTCGACGACGGTGCCGTACCGGGCGGCGACGGCCGGGTCGACGCCCTCGACGTACAGCCGGGTGGCGCTGCGCGGCTCGCCGGCCAGGTGGACCACGGAGCGGCGCTGGACCTCGCGGCCGAGCGCCCGGCCCTCCGGGGCGCCGACCAGTTCGGCGGCGGCGTCCGGGTCGGCGTACGGGTCGTCGAAGAGGCCGAGGCGGAACTTGTCGCGCAGGATGCGGCGGACGGACTCGTCCAGCCGGGCCTCGGTGACCGCGCCGGAGCGGAGGGCGGCCAGGATCAGCTCCGGGTCCGTCTCGCCGCCGAGCTGGTCGGCGCCCGCGTCCAGGGTCAGCGCGACCTGCTCGGCGACGGACAGCTCCTCGACGCCCCAGTGCCGCGGGGGCAGAGTGACCACGCCGGGGACGTCCATGCCGGTGATGGCGTTGAAGTCGGTGCAGACCACGCCGTCGAAGCCGTAACGACCGCGCAGCAGGCCGGTGATGACGTCCCGGTTGAAGTTGGCGCCGACCTCGGCGAGGCCGCTGCCGGAGGGGATCGCGTAGGCGGGCATGATCTGCGCGGTGCCCGCGGCGAAGGCCGCCTCGAAGGGCCGCAGGTGGGTCTCGAACTCGCCGCCGGGGTAGACCAGTCGGCGTCCGGCGGCGAAGTGCGAGTCCTCGCCGCCGGCCTGCGGGCCGCCGCCGGGGAAGTGCTTGGTCATGCAGGCGACGCTGTCCGGGCCGATCGGCCCGCCCTGGAGGCCCTCGATGTAGGCGGTGATCATCCGCGAGGCGCGCTCCGGGTCCTCCCCGAAGGTGCCGCTGATCCGGGCCCAGCGGGGCTCGGTGGCGAGGTCGGCCATCGGGTGGATGGCGACCCGGATGCCGACGGCGCACAGCTCGCGGCGGATCAGGTCGGCGTAGCGGCGCACCAGGTCGGGGTCGTCGGTGGCGGCGAGGCCGATCGGCTCGGGGCCGGTGCTGAAGCCGCCGCCGGTGTGGGCGGTGGCCGGGTTGGCGGTGAAGCCGTGCCGGGGGTCGGAGGAGAGGGTGACGGGGATGCCCAGCCGGGCGGCCGCGGCGAGGTCCTGGACGTGGTTGTTCCAGGCGGCCATCGCGCGCGGGTCGGGGACGGCCATCATGGCGAAGTGGGTGAGGCCGCGCCCGGTGATCAGATCGGCGCCGGAGGGGAACGGGCCCTGGTCGCCGGGGAGCATCCGGCCGTGCAGCATCTGCGCGGCCTTCTCCTCCGGGGTCATCCGGGCCAGCAGGTCCTCGACCCGCTTCTCGACGGGCAGCCGCGGGTCCTCGTAGGGCTCCATGGTGCCGTTGTGGTTGAGGTCGCGGAAGGGCGTGCCGTCGGTGTGGTGCAGGACGGTCAGCATGCCGTCACCTCGGCGGTGTTCGACGCGGCGGCCTTGGTACGGAAGGCCTCGATCGTCTCGGCGGTGACCCCGCAGGCGGCCAGGAAGCCGGCGGCGCCGCCGTGCCTGGCCCGGACCAGGTCGAGGAAGGCGCTCATCGCCCCGGCGGGGGCCTCCAGCAGCGGGGCGGGGACGACCATCCGGCCGGCCTCGACCTCGTTGAGGGCGGCACGGTTGCGGTCGGCGAGCCCGGCCCAGATCTGCTGGATCGCCTCGTTGGTGCGGGCGTAGTCGGCGACGATCTCCTCGGCCGGCACCCCGAGCAGCTCCAGCAGCAGCGCGGTGAGCAGCCCGGTGCGGTCCTTGCCGGCGGCGCAGTGCACCAGCACCCCGCCGGGGCGGACGGTGGCCTCCACGGCGGCGGCGAGGGCCCGCGGCGCGGACTCGGCCATCAGCAGGTAGAAGGCGCCGAGGTCCTCGGCGGTGGTCATGGTCCGCATGGCCCGCGCGAGTTCGTCGTTGGTCGGCTCGATCCGGGCGGCGACGACGGCGATGCCGGCGGCCTCGGCGGCGGCCCAGTCCTCGGGGCCGGTCTCGGCCTCGCCCCGGAGGTCGACGACGGTGGTGATGCCGTGCTCGCCCAGCTGGGCGACGACGGCCGCGTCGGCGGCGGGGAAGGGCTGGGCGGAGCGGAACAGGGCGCCGGGACGGATCCAGCGGCTCGCGGGGTCGGCGAGCACTGCGGGGTCGCGGAAGTTGACCAGGGACATGCGGAGGCCTTTCGGGTCGTGCGGGGGGTGTGCAAAAGTCGTGCGGGGGGTGTGCAAAAGGGGAAGAGGGCGTGCGGTGCCGTCCGGGCGGCCTGCGGCGCGCCCGGGAAGGACGGGGTACGGGGTCGGGTCAGCCCGCGGTGGCGAGCACGTCCCGGTAGGCCCTGACCCAGTCGGTCAGGGTGCCGCTCTCCGAACCGATCAGGACGTGGCGCCGCACCATGCCGCCGAACATCGCGCCGAGCGCGGTCGGACGCAGGTCGGTGGCCGGGTCGACGTCGAGCCGCTCGGCGGCGATGGTGACGGTGCGTTCGGTGAAGGCGTCGATGACGACCAGGGCGTAGTTGTGCACGGAGTGCACGTCGAGCAGGCCCCGGCGCAGCCGGCGGCGGCGCTCGGTGTGCTCGACGGGCTCCTCCAGCCGTCCGCCGGTGACGGTCAGCGCGTGGTCGAGCGCGGCCCAGAGCGGGAGTTCGGCGGGGGCGGCGGCGAAGGCGTCGAGGACGACCTGGCCGAAGTCCCAGCCGAACAGCAGCGCCTCCTTGGCCGGGTAGTAGCGGAAGAAGGTGCGGTGGGCGACGTCGGCGCGGCGGCAGATCTGGTCCACGGTGGTGCGCTCGTAGCCCTGCTCCTCGAAGAGGTCGAGCGCCGCGCTGCGGATGCTGTCGCGGGTGCGCGCCTTCTTCCGGTCGCGCATGCCCTGCTCCGCCGCGGTGTCCGTCCCCTGCATCGTTCTTCCGCTCCCGTTCGGTGAGTTGAGTGTCGGTCGTGTCGGTGGGTGGGGCCGCCGAGGGGGCCGCCATGAGTACGGAACCACGTCCGGCCGGGCCCGCTCAAGGCGAGCGCCGACTCTTCCGGGTTTCGTCATCCGGAATTTGCACAACTGCCTTTTGGCAGTCCTGCCACTTCCGGAATGGTGTGTCGCGTCGGCGGCCTCACTCCCCCTGGCCGCCCCCACTCCCCCGAACCGAGGAACCATGAAGCGGCACTACCTCCTGGCATCGGCGGCCCTCGCCGCCGCCCTCACCCTCACCGCCTGCTCCGCCTCCGACGACGCGCTGTCCGGCACCGGCGGCGGCGCCGGGAACACCGGTGCGGCAGCCGACGGGCCGGCCGTGGACGGCGGCACGCTCAAGATCGGCCTGGACCGGCCGTTCGCCAAGCTCGACCCGGCCGACGGAACCCTGATCCAGATGCCGATGATGGTCCTCGCCAACGCCCTGTACGACCCGCTGATGGTCAACGGCGACAACGGCGCCGTCCAGCCGTACCTCGCCAAGTCCTTCACGCCCAACACCGACGCCACGGTCTGGACCCTCGACCTGCGCGAGGGCGTGACCTTCAGCGACGGCAAGCCGCTGGACGCCCAGGCCGTCGCCGACCATGTCGCCCGGCTCGCCAAGCCGGAGAGCAAGTGCGCCTGCGCCCTCGACGCGGCCGCGATCGCCACCACCGCCGTCACCGGCCCCACCACCGTCGCCTTCACCCTCAAGGCCCCCGACGCCGCCTTCCCCAACCTGTTCACCCGCTCCCTCGGCTACATCTCCGAGGCGCCGTCCGGCGACTCCCCCGCCGTCGGCTCCGGCCCGTACACCGTGGAGAGCGTGCAGCCCGGAGTCTCCGTCACCCTCGCCCGCAACCCCGCCTACTGGGGCACCAAGGGCCACGCCGACAAGCTCGTCTACCGGGTGCTGTCCGACGCCGACAGCCGCTACCAGTCGCTGCGCTCCGGCGACACCGACCTGATCTGGACCGAGACGCCCGGCCAGCTCAAGCAGGCCGCCGCCGACGGGCTGCGCACCGCCACCGGGCCCGGCTCCACCAGCACCGTCGTCTTCAACACCAAGGCCGCGCCCTTCGACGACGTCCGGGTCCGCCGGGCCGTGCAGTACGCGATCGACCGCGAGGCCCTGGAGAAGGTCGTCTTCCTCGGCCAGGGCGCCGTCTCCGACGGCCCGATCGGCTCCCGCTCCCCGTACCGCACCGCCGGCGCGTACCCGGCCCACGACACGGCCAGGGCCCGCGCCCTGCTCGCCGAGGCCGGCCACCCCGACCTCGCCTTCGACTACCTCGTCGACAGCCGCCCCGAGGCCCAGCAGCGCGCCACCGTGCTCCAGCAGATGCTCGGCGAGGCCGGGATCAGGATGACCATCAAGCCGATGGACAACGCGAGCCTGGGCACCGCGATGCTCCAGCGCAAGTTCCAGGTGCTGGACTTCATCACCAGCATGTTCGGCGACACCGACACCGCGCTCGGCAGCCTCTACCTGCCGAACTCGCCGTACAACTTCATGGGTTGGACCGACCCGGAGGCCGCCAAGGCGATCACCGAGGGCCGCGCCTCGACCGACCCCGCCAAGCGCTCGGCCGCCTACGGCCAGGCCGCCCGGCGGGTCGTCGACGAGGCGCCGATGGCCTTCCTCACCGAGAACACCGTCGGCTTCCTCTCCACCGCCAAGGTCGGCGGCCTGCCCGACCTCTCCAAGCGCACCGTCCTCAACCTCTCCCCCGCCACCCTGTGGGTGAAGCGATGACCCCCGGCACCCGGACCGCCCTGCGGTACGGCGGACGGGTCGGCCGCGCCGCGGCCGTCCTGCTGCTGGTCACCGTCGCCGCCCTCGCCCTGCCCCACCTGATGCCCGGCTCGCCCGCCGTCGCCGCCCTCGGCCCCACCGCCACCCCCGAGCAGATCTCCGCCTACGAGGCCGGGCTCGGCCTGGACCGCAACCTGTTCGCCGCCACCTGGCAGTGGATCGGCGACGCCCTGCACGGCGACCTCGGCCACTCGCTGTCCACCGGAGCCGCCGTCACCACCGAACTCGCCGACCGCATCCCCGTCACCCTCGAACTCTTCCTCGCCGCCCAGCTGGTGGCGCTCTGCCTGGCCGTGCCCGTCGCCCTGCTCTCCGCCTGGCGGCCCGGCGGCACCTTCGACAGGATCGCCACCGCCGGCACCTTCGGCTGGCTCGCCGTCCCCGGCTTCGCCCTCGGCCTGCTGCTGATCTGGATCGCCGCCGTCCAGCTGCGCGTCCTGCCCGCCACCGGCTGGACCCCGTTCACCGAGGACCCGGCCGAGAACCTCCGCCACCTGGTGCTGCCCGCACTCACCCTCGGCCTCACCGAGGCCGCCGTGTTCACCCGCACCCTGCGCGGACAACTGCTCGACACCCTCGACCAGCCGTACATCGCCGCCGCCCGCAGCCGCGGCATGGGCACCACCCGGCTGCTGCTGCGCCGCGCCCTGCGGCCGTCCAGCCTGCCGCTGGTGACGCTGATCGGGATCGGCATCGGGACCTCGCTCGGCGGGTCGGTGCTGGTCGAGTCGCTGTTCGCGGTGCCCGGCGTCGGCAGCCTGGCCTCCGCCGCCATCGCCGGCCGGGACTTCCCGGTCGTCCAGGCCGTCGTGGTGGTCAGCGCCCTCGGCGTGGTCGCGGCCACCTTCGCGGTCGACCTGCTGTACCGCACGATCGACCCGAGGATCGCCCATGAGCACCGTTGAGCCCTTGAGCACCGCCGAGACCGTCGCTGTGACCGCCGGTCAGGCCCGCACCGCCCGGCGCCGGCCCCCGGCCGGTGTGCTCGCCGCCGCGGCCTGGCTGGCCCTGGTCGCCCTCGCCGCCCTGCTGCTGCCCCTGCTGCCCGGCTTCGACCCGCTGCACGGCGACTTCGCCCACCCCTCCGCCGCCCCCGGCCCCGGCCACTGGCTGGGCACCGACGCCGCCGGACGGGACGTCCTGCAACGCACCGTCGCCGGCGCCCGCGCCTCGTTCACCGTCGCCGCCCTGACCATCCTGGTCGGCCTGCTCGGCGGCGGCGCGCTCGGCCTCGCCGCCGGCTGGTTCCGCGGCCCGGTCGACAAGGCGATCGGCTTCGCGACCGACCTGCTGATGTCCGTGCCCAGCCTGATCCTGGTGATGATCACGGTCTCGCTGCGCGGCCCGAGCCTCACCGTGATCGGCACCCTGATCGGGCTGTTCACCGTCCCGCACTTCACCCGGGTGGTGCGCGCCGTCGTGCTCTCGCTCGGCGAGCGCGGCTTCGTCCAGGCCGCCCGCATGATCGGCACCGCCCCGCTGCGGATCCTGCGCCGCGAGATCGTCCCGCACGTCGTGCCGGTCGCCCTCACCTTCGCCTTCACCGCCACCACCGTCGCCATCGTCGCCGAGGGCTCGCTCAGCTTCCTCGGCTTCGGGCTGCGCCCGCCGGAGCCCTCCTGGGGCGGCATCATCGCCGAGGGCCGCACCGCGCTCGGCAGCGCGCCGTGGATCTCGCTGGCGCCCGCGGCGGTGCTCTGCCTGACCGTCCTCGCCCTCAACTACCTCGGGGAGCAGCTGCGTTCGGGCACTCCCGCCGCCCCGAAGCCCACTGCCCCGAAGCCCCCCACCACGAAGGGAGTGCGCGGATGACCTCCGCCCCCGTCCTCGACGTCCGCTCGCTGGACACCGTCCTGCACACCCCCGACGGCCGCGCCCTGCACGTCCTGCACGGCGTCGGCCTGAGCATCGCGGCCGGCGAGTGCCTCGGCGTGGTCGGCGAGTCCGGCTCCGGCAAGTCCGTGCTCGCCCGCACCGTCCTCGGCGTCGAGTCCCGCACCACCCGGGCCGTCGCCACCGGCGAGATCCGGCTGAACGGCGAGGACCTGCTCGCCGCCACCCCCGCCCGCCGCGCCGAACTGCTCGGCACCGGCATCGCGATGGTCCACCAGGACCCGATGACCTCGCTCAACCCCGTGGTCCGGATCGCCGACCAGGTCACCGAGTCGATCACCAACCGGCGCCGCCTCTCCCGGCGCGAACGGCTGCGCACCGCCGCCGAACTGCTCGCCGCCGTCGACGTCCCCGACCCCGCCCGGCGGGCCCGCGCCCACCCGCACGAGCTCTCCGGCGGCCTGCGCCAGCGCGTCGGCATCGCCGCCGCCCTGGCCGGCGAACCCGCCCTGCTGCTCGCCGACGAACCCACCACCGCCCTCGACGTCACCGTCCAGCGCACCGTCCTCGACCTGCTCGACCAGCACCGGGTCGAACGGGGCCTGGCCACCCTGCTGATCACCCACGACATCGGCCTGCTGTACGGGCGGGCCCGGCGCATCGCCGTCATGTACGGCGGCCGGATCGTCGAGACCGGCCCCACCGAGGCCGTCACCCGCACCCCCCGGCATCCCTACACCGCGGCCCTGCTGCGCTCCGTCCCCCGGGTCACCGGGCCGCTGCGCCGCACCCTGCCCGCCATCCCCGGCTCGCCGCCCGACCTCACCCGGCCCACCCCCGGCTGCCCCTTCGCCCCGCGCTGCGAACGGGCGACGGAGCTCTGCACCACGACCGCCCCGCCCGCCCACGCCTCGGCGGACGGCCACACCGCCGACTGCCACTTCCCGCTCACCGAAGCCGACATCCCCGACGAACTGGAGCCCGCGGCATGACCACCTCCCCCGAAGCCGTGGGCCCCGACGCCGCCACACCGGGACGGCCCGTCCTGGAGGCCACCGGCCTGAGCGTCGTCCACCGCACCCGCTCCGGCCCGCTGCACGCCGTCAGCGGCGTCGACCTGGCCCTGTACCCGCGCCGCACCCTCGCCCTGGTCGGCGAGTCCGGCTCCGGCAAGAGCAGCATCGCCAAGGCCCTGCTGCGGCTGCCCCCGCCCACCACCGGCACCGTCACCCTCGACGGCACCGACCTCGCCGCGCTCTCCCCGCGCGCCCTGCGGGCCGTCCGGCCCCGCCTCCAGATGGTCTTCCAGGACCCGCTCTCCTCCCTCAACCCGCGCCGCCGGGTCCGCGACCTCGTCGCCGAACCCCTCGACGCCCACCCCGACCCGGCCCGCGACCGCGAGGAGACCGTCACCCGGCAGCTGGAGGCCGTCGGCCTGCCGCCCGCCCTGTTCGGCGACCGCCGGCCCCACCAGCTCTCCGGCGGACAGGCCCAACGGGTCGCCATCGCCCGGGCGTTGGCCGCCGGGCCGCGCGTCCTGATCGCCGACGAGGCGGTCTCCGCGCTCGACGTCTCGGCCCAGGCCACCGTGCTCAACCTGCTGCGCGGGCTCACCGAGGAGCGCGGACTGGCCGGCCTGTTCATCTCCCACGACCTCGGCGTGGTCCGGGCGGTGAGCGACGAGGTGGCCGTGCTCCAGCTCGGCCGCGTCTGCGAGCGCGGCCCCACCGAGGCCGTGCTCGCCGCCCCGGCCCACCCCTACACCGCCGCCCTGCTCGCCGCCGTCCCCGAACCCGGCCGCCCGCTGCGCGACACCGGCCTGCTCCCCGCCGACCCGCCCTCCCCGCTCGCCCCGCCCAGCGGCTGCCGCTTCCGCACCCGCTGCCCCCTGGCCGACTCCCGCTGCGCCACCGAGGAGCCCCGCCACCGGGAAGTGGCACCCGGCCGCACGGTGGCCTGCCACCGCCCGCTGGTCGGCGCCGCCCAGGCCTGACCTCCCGGGACAGCACACTTAACGCAGGACGGACTCCAGGAAGTCGCTGCCGATCCGGGCCACGACCGACAGGTCGAGCTGGTGGAGGACGTAGCGGCCCCGGCGGCGGGTGGTGAGCAGCCCGGCCTTGCGCAGGACGGCGAGGTGGCGGGAGACTTCCGGTGCGGTGATGTCCTGTGAGTCGGCCAGCTCGCTCGTCGAGTACGCCCCGCGCGCGAGGTGGCGGCACAGGTTCATCCGCATCGGGTGGGTCAGCGCCTCCAGGCGCAGCTTCACCGTCTCCACCGACTCGGCGCCGCCGACCTCGTGGGCGGCGGCCGGGTACTGGATCACGGGCTGCCAGCCCGGCGCGTACAGGGCGAAGAAGTGCGGCCAGCCGAAGACGGTCGGCAGCAGGGTGACGCCCGTGCTGCCGGCCTCGGTACGGCCGTGCACCAGTTTGTCGACGACGATGCGGGTGCCGTGCCCGTCCTCCTCCAGGCTCAGTACGGAGGAGGTCGCCGCGAGCGCCTCCGCCAGGCCCTTGCGGCGCAGCAGGTCGGTCTTGTGCCGGGCGTCTGCGGCG
>NZ_JBSFJC010000208.1:0-9497 GCF_053597855.1 Kitasatospora sp. NPDC001225 | reverse complement strand
GGGTGATGTCCCCGCGCTGGTTCGACGGCAAGGACCACCTCGCCCTCGACACCGGCGGCGGCCCGATCGCCCGGCTGTGGTCCACCGCGCTGTCCGGGCTGGTCGACATCGGCTACGTCAAGGCCACCGGCCACAGCGTGCAGATCAACCTGCCCCGCTCGATGACCAAGCCCGAGGTCACCTTCGAGTGGAAGATCCCGCAGTGGAGCAACGCCATCGAGCGCAACCGCGCCCGCACCTACTTCCAGGCGTACGCGGCCGCCGCCGCCCTGCACTTCGCCGAAAAGGCGCTCGACGAGGTCCGCGCCGGGCGCAGCCAGACCTGGGAGCGCTTCGAGGTGCCGGACGAGTCGATCGGCTGCGGTTTCACCGAGGCCGTGCGCGGCGTGCTCTCGCACCACATGGTGATCCGCGACGGCAAGATCGCCAACTACCACCCGTACCCGCCCACCCCGTGGAACGCCAGCGTCCGGGACAGCTACGGCACGCCCGGCCCGTACGAGGACGCGGTGCAGAACACCCCGATCTTCGAGGAGAACCCGCCGGACACCTTCAAGGGCATCGACATCATGCGCGCGGTCCGCAGCTTCGACCCCTGTCTGCCCTGCGGCGTGCACATGTACGTCGGCGGCGGGCGCACCGTGCAGACCATGCACGTGCCCACCGGCCTGAGCGGGCTCACCGCATGACGGCCGAGCAGACCGGGCTGCGGATCCAGCAGGCCCTGGACGCGCTGGCCGACAGCGGCGCCGACGCCGAGCGGGCCGGCGAGCAACTGGTCCGCGACCTCATGGAGTTCTACGGCCAGGGCCTGGCCCGGCTGGTGCCGGCACTGCCCCCGCCCGCCCTGGACCGGATGCTGGACGACCCGGTCGTGGCCGGGCTGCTGCTCCTGCACGACCTGCACCCCGAGGACCTCCCCGCCCGGATCGAGCGGGCGCTCGCGGCCCTGCCCGAGCGGTCGAGGCGGCCGGCTTCGACCCGGCCACCGGCGTCCTGCGGCTGCGCCGCACGGCCACCGGCTGCGGCTGCGGCGAGCAGGAGGCGCAGGCCGTCCTGGCCTGCCACGCGCCCGAGGTGACGGCCGTGGAACTGGAACGCGCCCCGCAGCTGCTCCAGATCGGCACCCGCCCGCCGCAGCCCGCGGAGGCGCGATGAACACCCGCCGGATCTCCCGCGACGGGACCGCCCTGCTGCACCGGCTGCGCGAACCGGCGCCGCCGCGCCCCGAGCAGTGCGCGTTCTGCGGCCGGGACCTGCCCGGCGGCCACCGCCACCTGGTGGACGTCGAGGACCGCGCCCTGGCCTGCGCCTGCACCGCCTGCGGCCTGCTGTTCCAGCAGCCGGGCGCGGCCGGCGGCCGCTACCGCACCGTGCCGGACCGCTACCTCGCCGACCCGGAACGGGAGTTGGACCAGCAGGCCTGGTCGGTGCTGGGCATCCCGGTGGGCACCGCCTTCCTGTTCCGCAGCACCGTGATGGACCAGCTGCTGGCCTTCTACCCCGGCCCGGCCGGCGCCACCGAGAGCGAACTGGACGAGCAGGCCTGGCAGCGCGCCCTCGGCGGCAGCCGGCTGGCCGCCGCCCTGGAACCCGACGTGGAGGCGCTGCTGGTGCGCCGCACCGAGGAGCGCGTGGCGTGCTTCCTGGTGCCGATCGACATCTGCTACGAGCTGGTCGGCCGGCTGCGGCGGTGCTGGCACGGCTTCGACGGCGGCGCCGAGGCGCGGGCCGAACTCGACGCGTTCTTCGCGCGCCTGGCCGACCGGGCCCGCCCGCTGCCCGCGGAGGTGACGGCGTGACGGCGCTCGGCTTCGCCTGCACCGGCGTGCGGTCCGACCCGTACGCGGCCGGTCCGACCCTGATGTTCCGGCTGCGGATCACGGCCCCGGCCGACACCCGGGTGCACGCCCTCGCCCTCCAGGTCCAGCTGCGGATCGAACCGGTCCGCCGGCCGTACGGCGAGGACGAGGGCGGGCGGCTGGCCGACCTGTTCGGCGGGCGGGAGCGCTGGGCGACCACGCTCAACCCGATCCAGTTCGCCACCGTGCCGCTGCTCGTCCCCGGCTTCACCGGCGGGACCGAGATCGACCTCGCGGTGCCCTGCACCTACGACCAGGACGTCGCCTCGGCCCGCTACTTCCGGGCACAGGACGGCGGCGAGGTCCCGCTGCTGCTGCTCTTCTCCGGCACCGCCTTCGCCGGCCCCGGCGGCTTCCAGGTCAGCCCGGTGCCGTGGGACCGGGAGGCCCGGGTGCGGATGCCGGTGCGGGTCTGGCGGGAGGCGATCGACCGGCACTTCCCCGGCAGCGGCTGGCTGCGGCTGCCGGAGGACGCCATGGCCGAGCTGCTGGCCTACCGCTCGCGGCGGGCCCTGCCCTCCTGGGAGGCGACGGTGCGCGAGCTGCTCACGGCCGCGGCGATCGGGGAGGGGGCCCGGTGAGCGGCCTCCCGGAGCGGATCGAACGCGGCTTCGCGGCCGCCCGGCAGATCGCCGACGCGGTGCTGCTGGAGGGCTACGTCCTCTACCCGTACCGCGCCTCGGCGGCCAAGAACCGGCTGCGCTGGCAGTTCGGCGTCCTGGTGCCGCCCGAGTACACCGCGCAGGGCGGCGAGCACTCCCACCAGCGCACCGAGTGCCTGATGGAGGCGCGCGACGGGGACCGGCTGGCGGTCGAGCTGCGCTTCCTACGGGTCCAGCGGCGCACCGTCGAACAGGCCACCGCCGCCGGCTTCGAGTCCGTGGAACGGCTGGAGCTGGCCGACCGGGACCTCGTCGAATGGGACGAGGGCGTCGAGGAGCGGATCGAACTCCTGGTGCCGGTCGAGGAGTTGGCCGGCGAGGGGGTGCAGCGGCCGTTCCGGCTGCCGGGCGTCGGCGAGACCGGGCTGGTGCACGAGCGGGACGCCGTCGTCGGCCGGGTGATACGGCGCCGCGAGCAGGTCGACGGCCTGCTCTGGCTGCGGGCCGAGGAGCTGCCCGGCCCGTACCGGGCGCAGCGGCTGACCGTGGAGGTGGAGAACAGCTCCGCCTGGCGGCCGTCCCGGCACGCCACCCGCGACCAGGCGCTGCCGCGCTCGCTGGTCTCCGCGCACCTGCTGCTCGGCCTGGAGCACGGCCGCTTCCTGTCCGTCACCGACCCGCCCGAGTGGGCCCGCCCGGCCGTCGAGCGGTGCCGCAACGAGCGCACCTGGCCGGTGCTGGCCGGACCGGACGGCGAGCGCGGGGTGGTGCTGTCCTCGCCGATCATCCTGGAGGACCACCCGCGGATCGCCCCGGAGAGCCTCGGCACCCTGTACGACGCCACCGAGATCGACGAGATCCTGGCGCTGCGGACGGCGGCCCTGACCGAGGAGGAGAAACGCGAGGCCCGGGGCACCGACGACCGGGCCGGCGCGGTGATCGACCTGGCCGAGTCCATGCCGCCCGAGGTGCTGGACCGGCTGCACGGCGCGATCCGCGGGCTGCGCGAGGCCACCGGCAGCACCGCCCTCGGCCGTCCCGAGCAGCCCTGGTGGGACCCGGGCGACGACCCCGGGGTCGACCCCGAGCGGGACCGGGTGCTGGTCGACGGCCACCAGGTGGGCGCCGGAAGCCGGGTGCTGCTGCGGCCCGGACGGCGGCGCACCGACGCCCAGGACCTCTTCCTGGACGGGCGGACCGGCATCGTGGAGGCGGTGCTGCACGACCTCGACGGCTCGGTGCACCTGGCCGTCACGGTGGAGGACGACCCGGGCGCCGACCTGTGGCGGGCCCAGGGGCGCTTCCGCTACTTCCAGCCCGACGAGGTCACGCCGCTGGACGGGAGCGCCCCGGTGGACGGGACCGCTGCGCTGGACGGAGCCGCTCCGGTGGAGGGGCCATGACGGACCGCACGGTGCTGGTCGCCGGGGTGGGCAACATCTTCCTCGGCGACGACGGCTTCGGGGTCGAGACCGTACGGCGGCTGTCCGCCCACCCGCTGCCGGCGGGCGTCGAGGTGGTCGACGCCGGCGTGCGCGGCGTCGACCTGGCCTACCGGCTGCTCGACGGCCACCGCACCGCCGTCCTGGTGGACGCCGTCCACCGGGGCGGGGCGCCCGGCACCCTCTACCTGATCGAGGCGGCCGCCGAACAGCCGCCGGAACCGCCCGCCCTGGACGGGCACCGGATGGGGCCCGACGCCGTACTGGCCCTGCTCGCCACGCTCGCCGCCGGCACCGGCGGCGAGCCGCCCGAACGCGTCCTGGTGGTCGGCTGCGAGCCGGCCTCGTTGGAGGAGGGCATCGGGCTCAGCGAGCCCGTCGCCGCCGCCGTGGCGGAGGCGGTGCGAATGGTCCTGCGGGTCGTGGACGAGGCCACGCAGCCGGAGAAGCAGCCGGAGAAGGAGACAACACCATGCTGAGGAAACTGTTCTGCGCGGCCCTGCTGGCGGGGATCGGCGCACTGGTCTGGCAGAACCTGCCGGACCTCAAGCGGTACGTGCGCATCTCCCGGATGTGAGGCGCGCACTGCTGCGAACGGCGCAGCCCCGCGGACGGTGGCGGCGCGGCTGCGGGCCGCCGCCGCCACCGAGCCCTGTAATGGGGCGCGTTGCCGCCCGATCCGGGAAGGGACCCATGCACGAGATGTCGATCGCCGAAGCCGTCGTCGAGCAGGTGGACACGGCCGCGCGCGAACACGGGGCCCCCGGGGTGGCACGGGTGCGGCTGCGGGTGGGCGAGCTGGCCGGCGTGGTGCCCGAGGCCCTCGACTTCTGCTTCGAACTCGCCTGCGCCGGAACGCTGGTGGCGGGCGCGGCGCTGGACACCGAGTCCGTCGCGGCCCGGGCCCGCTGCGCCCCCTGCGCGGTCGAGTGGGCGGTCGGCATGCCGCCGGACCTCGGCTGCCCGAGCTGCTCCGGCGGTGGCGGCGTGGAGCTGCTGTCCGGCCGCGAGCTGCAGATCCTCGACGTCGAGTGGGCCCAGGAGCTTTGACGTCCGGGCCGAACCAGAAAGGCTGATGCCGATGTGCCGCACGGTCGACCTCCGTCAGGCGGTCCTCGCCCGCAACGACGACAGCGCCCGCGGACTGCGGGCGGCCCTGGCCGGGCGGGGGACGGTCGCGGTGAACCTGCTGTCCAGCCCCGGCAGCGGCAAGACCGCGCTGCTGGAGGCCGAGTTGGGGCTCGCCCGGCGACGCGGGGTGCCCGTCGCCGCGCTGACCGCCGACCTCGCCACCGAGAACGACGCGCGCCGGCTGGCCCGCTCGGGCGCCCCGGTGAAGCAGGTGCTCACCGACGGGCTCTGCCACCTGGAGGCGCGGATGCTCGCCGGGCACCTGGACGGCTGGCTGCCGGACGACTGCCGGCTGCTGTTCGTGGAGAACGTCGGCAACCTGGTCTGCCCGGCCTCCTACGACCTCGGCGAGACGCTGCGGGTGGTGCTGGCCTCGGTGACCGAGGGCGAGGACAAGCCGCTCAAGTACCCGACGGCCTTCGGGCTGGCCAACCTGGTGCTGGTGACGAAGACGGACCTCGCGGCGGCGGCCGAGTTCGACGAGGCGGCGTTCCTGGCCAACGTCCAGCGGGTCAACCCCGGGGTGGAGGTGCTGAACACCTCGGCCCGGACGGGCGAGGGCGTCGGGGCGCTGCTGGACCGGGCGCTCGGCGTCCTGGCCGGGGCACGGCCGCACCGGCCGGTGATGGCCGCGGCGGCGCCGCACGACCACGGGCACTCTCACGACCACGACCATGGGCACTCTCAGGATCACGACCACGGCCACGACCACGGCCACGCCGCCGTGGGGGAGCACGCGTGACGCCCGCTCACCCCGGGCTCGACCGCGAGCGGCGGCGGGTGGCCGTCCGCGGCCTGGTGCAGGGGGTCGGCTTCCGGCCGTTCGTCCACACCCTGGCCGGTGAACTCGGACTGGCCGGCACCGTCACCAACACCGGCGAGGGCGTCCTGGTCGAGGTCGAGGGCAGCCCGGACGCGCTGGACGCCTTCTGCCGGCGGGTGGCCGGCGACGCGCCGCCGCTCGCCCAGGTGCACGCGGTGGAACACGCGCCGCTCGCCGCCACCGGCGCCACCGGCTTCCGCATCGTCCCCTCCCGCCCCGACGGCGCCCGCGCCACCCTGATCCCGCCCGACACCGCCGTCTGCGCCGACTGCCTGGCCGAACTCGCCGACCCGGCCGACCGCCGCCACCGGCACCCGTTCATCAGCTGCACCAACTGCGGCCCCCGGCACACCATCGTCACCGGCCTGCCGTACGACCGGGCCAACACCACCATGGCCGGCTTCCCGCTGTGCCCGGACTGCGCCCGCGAGTACGCGGACCCCGCCGACCGCCGGTTCCACGCCCAGCCCGTCGCCTGCCACGCCTGCGGGCCCCGGCTCACGCTGACCGTGCCCGGACGCCCCGACCTCGGCGGGGAGCAGGCCCTGGCGGAGGCCCGGCGGCTGCTGGCCGACGGCGCGGTTCTCGCCGTCAAGGGCATCGGCGGCTACCACCTCGCCTGCGACGCGCGCGACGCCGCAGCCGTCGCCCTGCTGCGCCGGCGCAAGCGGCGCGGCCGCAAGCCCTTCGCCGTGATGGCCCGCGACCTCGCCACCGTCGAGGGCCTGCTGCCCGTCGACCCGGTCGAGCGGGAACTGCTCACCGGTCCGGTCCGGCCGATCGTCCTGCTGCGCCGCACCGGCCTGCCGGTGCCCGAGGGCGTGGCCCCGGGCAGCCCCGACCTCGGGGTGATGCTCCCGTACACGCCGCTGCACCACCTGCTGCTCGCCGCCCCCGGGCCGGACCTGCTGGTGATGACCAGCGCCAACCTCTCCGGCGAGCCGATCGTCACCGAGGACCGGGAGGCGCTGGAGCGGCTCGCCCCGCTGGTCGACGGCTGGCTCGGCCACGACCGGCCGATCCACGTGCCCTGCGAGGACTCGGTGGTGCGGGTGGTGGACGGCGAGCAGCTGCCGCTGCGCCGCTCGCGCGGGTACGCGCCGCTGCCGATCCCGCTGCCGGTGCCCGTGCGCCCGGCGCTGGCGGTCGGCGGCGACCTGAAGAACACCTTCGCGCTGGCCCGGGACGGCTACGCCTGGCTGTCCGGCCACATCGGCGACATGGACGACCTGGCCACCCTGCGGGCCTTCGACCGGGCGGTCGAGCAGCTCGGCACGGTCAGCGGCGTACGGCCCGAACTGCTGGTCGCCGACCGGCACCCCGGCTACCGCTCGCTCCGGCACGCCGAGCGGACCGCCGCCGGCCGGCCGGTGCACCGGGTCCAGCACCACCACGCCCACATCGCCGCGGTGATGGCCGAGCACGGACTGGACGGCAGCCGCCCGGTGCTCGGGGTGGCCTTCGACGGCACCGGCTACGGCGCGGACGGCGCGGTCTGGGGCGGCGAGGTGCTGCTGGCCGACTACGACGGGTTCCGCCGCCTCGCCCACCTCGGGTACGTGCCGCTGCCGGGCGGGGACGCGGCCGTCGAGCGCCCGTACCGGACGGCGCTCGCCCACCTGCGCGCGGCCGGCCTGCCCTGGCTGCCGGAGCTGTCGCCGGTCCGGGCCTGCGGAGCGGCGGAACTCGGCCTGCTGGAACGGCAGTTGGAGCGGCGACTGAACTGCCTGCCGAGCTCCAGCATGGGGCGGCTGTTCGACGCGGTCTCCTCGCTGGCCGGGGTCTGCCACCGGGCCGGGTACGAGGCCCAGGCGGCGATCGAACTGGAGGCGGCGGCCTGCGGGTTCGGCCGCGCGGACGGTTCCGGGGCCGGGTCGACGGCGCGGGCGGACGACGGCTACGCGTTCGGGCTGTCGGCGCGGGCCGGCGGCTGGACCGCCGACCCCGGGCCGGTGCTGGCCGCCGTGGTCGCCGACGTGACCGCGGGCGCCCCCGCGGGCCTGGTCGCGGCCCGCTTCCACCGCGCGGTGGCCGACCTGGTCCGGCGGAGCTGCGCGGCCGTCCGGGACCGGTACGGCGCCACCACGGTGGCGCTCAGCGGCGGGGTCTTCGCCAACGCACTGCTCTCCTCGGCCTGCGCGAGCGGCCTCGGGGAGGACGGATTCACGGTACTGCGGCACCGCCGGGTGCCGCCCAACGACGGTGGTCTGGCGCTCGGCCAGCTGATGGTGGCCGCCCGGTCGACGGCCACCCGGGAGGAGTGAGAGCGGATGTGTCTGGCTGTGCCCGGCAGGGTGACGGAGATCGGGGAGCGGGACGGGGCGAGGATGGCGGTGATGGACTTCGGCGGCGTGGTCAAGGACGTGTGCCTGGAGTACCTGCCGGACCTGGCGGTGGGGGACTACGCGATCGTCCACGTGGGCTTCGCGCTGCAGCGCCTGGACGAGGAGTCGGCCCGGCGCACCCTCGCCCTCTTCGAGGAACTCGGGCTGTTGCAGGAGGAGTTCGGCGATCCCTGGGAGGCCGCCGGGGCGGCGGCGGGCTCTGGGACCGAGGCTGAGGAGGCCGGACGGTGAAGTACCTGGAGGAGTTCCGCAACCCCGAGCTGGCCGCCGGGCTGCTCGCCGACATCAGGGCGACGGTCACCCGGCCGTGGGCGCTGATGGAGGTCTGCGGCGGCCAGACGCACAGCATCATCCGGCACGCCATCGACCAACTCCTGCCGGAGGAGGTCGAGTTGATCCACGGGCCGGGCTGCCCGGTGTGCGTCACCCCGCTGGAGACGATCGACCGGGCCCTGGCGATCGCGGCCCGGCCGGGGGTGGTCTTCTGCTCGTTCGGGGACATGCTGCGGGTGCCCGGCACCGACCGGGACCTGTTCCGGGTCCGCGGCGAGGGCGGCGACGTCCGGGTGGTGTACTCGCCGCTGGACGCCCTGCGGATCGCCCGGGAGAACCCGGACCGGGAGGTGGTCTTCTTCGGCATCGGCTTCGAGACCACCGCCCCGCCGAACGCCATGGCCGTCCACCTGGCCAGGAAGCAGGGGCTGCGCAACTTCAGCATGCTGGTCTCGCACGTCCGGGTGCCGCCCGCGATCGAGGCGATCATGGACTCGCCGGACTGCCGGGTCCAGGGCTTCCTCGCCGCCGGGCACGTGTGCAGCGTGATGGGCACCGCCGAGTACCCGGCGCTGGCCGAACGCCACCGGGTGCCGATCGTCGTCACCGGCTTCGAGCCGCTGGACATCCTGGAGGGCATCCGGCGCACCGTACGGCAGTTGGAGCGCGGCGAGCACACCGTCGACAACGCCTACCCGCGGGCCGTCCGCCCCGAGGGCAACCCGGCGGCCCGCGCCATGCTGGAGGACGTCTTCGAGGTCGCCGACCGTCCCTGGCGGGGCATCGGCGTGATCCCGCGCAGCGGGTGGCGGCTCTCCCCGCGCTACCGCGACCACGACGCCGAGCACCGCTTCGACGTCGGCGGGATCACCACCCGCGAACCCGCCGCCTGCCGCAGCGGCGAGGTGCTGCAGGGGCTGCTGAAGCCCCACCAGTGCGAGGCCTTCGGCACCGTCTGCACACCGCGCACGCCGCTCGGCGCCACGATGGTGTCCAGCGAGGGGGCGTGCGCGGCGTAC
>NZ_JBSFJC010000207.1:0-9606 GCF_053597855.1 Kitasatospora sp. NPDC001225 | reverse complement strand
GCGTAGTCCGCGAAGCCCTGCCAGTCGACGATCACGCAGGGCTCGTCACCGACGGTCCAGGCGTCGTGCCCGGGGGGGGTGCCGCGGTGCCGCCGCGACGCGGGCGGCGGGACGTGCCGCCGGCGCGTCAGCGGGCCGGGTACCACGCGCGGTACATGTCCAGGACGCGGTCGGCGGGCAGGGCGGGCATCTGCGTGACGAGGCCGTTGCGGCGGTCCACGACCAGGCAGCCCGCGCCCACGTTCGCGAGCGGGTCCGGGTCGGCGAAGACCGGGAAGGCCGGCCAGCCGAGCTCGAACTCCCGGAGCACGACGTCCACCGCGCCGAGGGGGCCGCCCCGGACGGCGCGGTGGCGGGCCAGGTCGCGGGCCCTGGCCTCGTCCGCCGGTTCGCCGGGGGGAAGCGGGGCCGGCGCGGCCGGGTCGAGGCGCCTCGGGCGCCGGCCCTCGACCAGGGCGACCAGGGCGCCGTCGAAGGAGTCGGCGACCTTCCACAGGTCGCCCCAGAACAGGTGGACGGCGCCCTCGGCGTCCATCGCGAGCCGCCCGCGTCCCAGGTCGTACTCCCCGACGGGCACCAGGTCCGGGCCGTACCTCGCGCCGTAGGCGCGCAGGCTCCGGTCCGCGTGGAGCCCGACCCCGGGATCGATCCGAAACGGCATCCGGGACATGTCCGCACCCGGCCCGTACTGGTGGACGGCCATGCCGCCGAACTCCCGCAGCACGGCCGTCACGGGGGCCGGGAAGTACGCGGCCGGGTCCCCCCACGAGCGCAGCCGGGCCCGCAGTTCGTGCTCGGGCAGGCGGACGCCCTCGTACCAGCCGGCCGCGGTCAGGGCGTGGAGGACGGGGGCGGGGAAACGGGACGTCACAGCGCGGGCGCCTCCACGACCCGCACGCCGAGCGCGTCGAGCGCGGGTGCGCACGACGAGCAGGGCGGGATCGGGCGCTCGTGCGCCGGATCGCCTGGCTCGCGCAGCAGGATGCCCGCGATCACCGCCCCGGACAGCAGCAGGCCCATGCGCTCGATGACCCGGTCGTGCCCGGGGTCGTGGACGCCTTCGGCGACGAGCGCCGCCCGCGCCTCGGCGGCGACCCGCGACAGCAGGACGACCTCCGGGCAGCGCCCGTGGAACAGCGAGCGCATCGCGGGCGCGGTCCGGTCCAGCAGGCTCCGCACGGCCGGGTGCGCGTCCGTCGTGGCGGTGTGCGTGCTGGTCGCCGTCACCGCCTCGGCCCCGGGGCGCAGCAGTGCGGCGCCGACGCCCGGCGGTATGTCGTCGTCGGACATGGTGCGGCATCAACTCGTCTCGTGTCGTGGCCGGGTGCGGCGCGCGGGAGCGCCGCGACGGCCGGTGGCGGGGGCCGGTGACACGGTAGCGGTGGTCCGCGGCGGGCCGCCGGGGTTCCCGCGTGCGGGCCGCGCGGGCGGGTGCGGGTACGGGCCGCGCGGGCGGTGCGGGTACGGGCCGCGCGGGTACGGCCGGGGGCCGGCGGGCGGGTGCGCCCCCTGCCCGGGGCGGGGCAGGGGGCGCGGGCCGGCGGGGCCGGTCAGGGGGCCGGGGCGGGCCGGGGCTCCTCGTGCCGCGGCTCGTCGTGCCGCGACTGCTGGTCGGGCTGCGGCTGGTCGGGCTGCCGGGGCGGGTCCAGGCGGCGGCGCAGGAGGACGGCGGCCAGGGCGGCGGCGGCGAGGGCGGCGCCGGCCAGGGGCAGGTGGCGGGGGCCGGCGGTGGTGACGACGGCTCCGCCGAGGGTGGTGCCCAGGGTGATGCCGAGGTTGGAGAAGGAGATGAAGAGGCTGTTGCCGAACTCGGGGGCGTCGGTGGCGTCGCGGGCGAGCCAGGCCTGGGCGACGGCGAGGCCGCCGGAGTGGACGGCGCCCCAGGCCAGGACGGCGGCGAGCATGGGCAGGGGGTGGGGGCCGGCGGCGTCGACCAGGAGGTAGAGGGCGAGGTAGAGGAGCGGGTAGGCGGTGACGGTGCGTACGAGGCCGCGTTCCAGCAGGCGGCCGAAGAGGATGTTGCCGGCGGTCATGACGACGCCGAAGGCCATCAGGACGGGGCCGGTGAGGGAGGGGGCGAGGCCGGTGACGCGTCCCAGGTACTCGGCGATGTAGCCGTAGCCGCTGAACATCGCGGCGAACACCAGGGTGACGGCGGCGACGGCCAGCCACAGGCGGGGCCTGCGCAGGATGCCCAGCTGTCCGGCGTAGGTGGGCGGCGCGGTGTCGGGCAGGTCGGGGAAGAAGGCGAGGACGCCGGCGCAGGCGAGGAGGTTGACGGCGCCGGCGGCCCAGAACGCGGCGGGCAGGGAGATGTGCTCGGCGAGGTAGGAGGTGACGGGCACGCCGAACGCGAAGCCGGCGCTGACGCCGGCGAAGACGGTGGTGGCGGCGCGGGCGGCCTTGCCGGGCGCGGCCAGGCGGGTGGCGGCGGTCAGGGCGAGGGCGAAGAAGACGGGGTGGAGCAGCGCGGGCAGGATCCGGAACGCCAGGACGAGCGGGAAGGAGTGGCCGAGCGCGTAGACGGCGTTGGAGACGGCGAAGAGGGCGAGCGCCGCGGCCAGGACGGTCTTGCGGCGCAGCCGGGAGGCGAGCAGGACGCCGACGGGGCCGGTGGCGGCGACGGTGAGGGCGAAGGCGCCGACCAGCCATCCGGCGGCGGCGGGGGTGACGTGCAGGCGTTCGGCCAGGGAGGGCAGGACGCCGACGACGCCCATCTCGGTGGTGATGATGCCGAACACGCCCAGTGCCAGGACCGGGACGGCCAGGGCGTTTCGGGCGGGAGCGGTGCGTGGCACGACAGCCTCCATTGGATACACAAATCTAGATAGTTGGATGCGTTTGGGTCGAAGAAAAGGGGGCGCCGGGCGGGCGCCCCCCGAAGCGGGGTGGGGCGGGGTCAGAGTTCGTCGCGCACGTACGCGGCGAAGGCGGCGATGGTCTCCTCGTCGCGCCGGTAGAACGTCCACTTGCCGACGCGCTCGGACACCAGCAGCCCGGCCTCGCGCAGGATCTGGAGGTAGCCGGAGACCACCGACTGGGACAGCCCCGAGCGCTCCTGGATGTCGGTGACGCACACGCCGATGTGGAAGCCGACGCCGCGCTCGCGGTAGTACGGCTCGTCGAAGTAGCGCTCGGGCGTCTTGAGCCAGCGCAGGAAGTCCGCGCGCGCCGGGTTGGCGAGCGCCTTGTGCACGGCCAGCGGGTCCAGGTCCACCGCACACGCTCCTTCCGCCGTCCGGCCCCTCGGGACGTATCTAATATTCTGGATACGATCCGGGGTGTCAAGGCGGGGCGCCCTCGGGGGCCGTGCGGGGCGGGGTCAGTGGTACTGGGCGATCTGGAGGAGGTTGCCGCAGGTGTCGTCCAGGACGGCGGTGGTCACCGGCCCCATGGCCAGCGGCGCCTGGGTGAAGCGCACGCCCAGGGCGCGCAGGCGCTCGTACTCGGCGTGCACGTCGTCCACGGCGAAGGAGGTGGCGGGGATGCCGTCGGCGGCCAGGGCCGCGACGTAGGCCCTGGCGGCGGGGTGCCGGTCGGGCTCCAGGAGCAGCTCGGTGCCGTCGGGCTGTTCGGGCGACACGACGGTGAGCCAGCTGTGGTCGCCGAGCGGGACGTCGGCCTTCTTCACGAACCCCAGCACGTCGGTGTAGAAGCGCAGGGCCTTGCCCTGGTCGTCGACGAAGACGCTGGCCAGGTTGGTCCTCACGGGGGGCTCCCTCGGGTGGCTCGGGCCCGGGTGGTTCGGGCCCGGGCGGGCGGGTGGGCGGCGGTGCGCGCGGGCGGGCGGGGCCGCGCGGCGCGTTTCGCACTCCACCGTCGGCCACCGCCCGGCCGCGGGCAAGCCGCGCGCGAGCGCGGCGGGGTGGGACGGGCCGCGGACTGACGGGTCGGCAGCCGGCGGGCGGTGCGCGCCGGGCGACAGGCGGGCGGTGCGCGCCGGGCGGCGCGCGGCCCGGGGCCGCGGTGGCGCGGGTGGCACGGCGACGCGCCGGTGGTTCACTCGCACGAGTGATTGTGACGCTGCGCACAACGGCGGACACTCTGGGTATCCGGAGGGCTCGTGGGGGGCTCTCCCGGCGCAGGGAGTGCCGCCATGGCCGCAGTCGAACCTTCCGCCTCCGAGGTCCCGCAGATCACGCACAGCTCGCTGCCCGCCGGCCGGGACGAGGGCCTCGCGGCCATCGGCGGCAACGTCGGCTCCGTGAACCGGGCCTGGTGGACGTGGAGCCCGGGCAACGGGACCTTCAACCTCCAGCTGTCCTGGAACGTCATCGGGATCGACTCGACGGTCGTCATCACGGCCTCCGAGATCGACTCCAACGGCAACCGGTTCGTCGGCGCCGCGGCCTTCCAGGTCTCGAGCATCGCCCCGGGCAACGGCGTGGTGACCTTCAAGATCAGCATCGGGTGGAACAGCCCGCTGCCGATGCGCACCGACGTCGTGGTCTTCAACTGAACCGGCCGCCCGGACCGGCGCCCGCACCCGTACGGTGACGGCCCGTCCGGCAGGCGCCCGCCCCGTGGCACCCGCGGACCCCTCCGCGGGCACCGCGGGGCGGGCGCCTTGCCGGATACCGCGGGGCGACCGGGAGGGCGGCGCGGCCCGACGGCGCCGCAGGGGTCAGGCCGTGGCGGGGGCGCCGCCGGGGGCGGGGGTGCGCACGACGGCGTCCAGGGCCGGGGCGATGACGGCGAAGCAGCTCCCGGTCAGCGCGGCGGGGTCCACCGCCGCGCCGCCGCCACCGGAGGCGTCACCGGCAGCGTCGTCGTCGGCGCTCCAGCGCTGGAGCACCGTGTGGAAGGCCGCCAGCGCCATGTCCGCGGCCAGCCGCGGGTACAGCTCGCGCCCGGCGTCCAGGCCGAGGCGGGCGGCGAGCTCCTCGGCGAGGTCGTCGCGCCACTGCGCCTGGCGCTCCAGGAAGCGCGCGAGCAGGGCGGGGGTGGACAGGACCAGCCGCACCACCTGGCGGGCGCGCTCCTCGTGGCCGGCGCAGTCCTCGACACTGCGCCACACCGCGTGCCGCAGCGCCACCGAGGGCGCCTCCCCCGCCGGGCGGCGGGCCAGCTCCTCGCGCATCGCCGCGCCGAGCGCGCCCAGGAACCGGACGACCACGTCCTCCTTGGACGCGAAGTAGCGGAAGAACGTCCGCTTGGACACCCCCGCGGCGGTGGCGATCTCGTCCACCGTGACGGCGTCGAACCCGCCGCCCGCCAGCAGCTCCAGCGCCGCCCGCGTCAGCTCGTCGGCCACGAGCTGGCGTTTGCGCTGGGCCAGGGTGGCGGCGGGTCGGGAGGTCACCGCCCCATCCTAGCCCCCACGCCACACACGGCTCTCAATGCCCACCTTGACACTTGGTGACAGGAAGGGCACCTTGAGCCGTATGAGTCGTACGCCCCGAAGCAACCACGCCCCCGACCACAGCCCCGCCCCCGGACCGGGCCCCGGCCCGGAGCCGCAACCGGACCTGGACGGGCGGGTGTTCGTCGTCACCGGCGCCACGAGCGGCCTGGGCCTGGCCACCACCGACGCCCTCGCCCGCCGCGGCGCCCGCGTCGTACTCGCCGTACGCGACGAGGACAAGGGCCGGCGCGCCGCGGCCCGCGTGAGCGCCGCCCACCCCGCCGCCCGCCTGGAGGTACGCCGCCTGGACCTCGGCGACCCCCGCTCCGTGCACGCCTTCGCCACCCGCCTGCGCGCCGACGGCGTCCACCCCGACGTCCTGGTCAACAACGCCGGCGTCATGGCACCCCCGCGCACCCTCACCCCGCACGGCCACGAGCTCCAGTTCGCCGTCAACCACCTCGGCCACTTCGCCCTCACCGCCCACCTGATCGACCTGCTCGCCCAGGGCCGCGACCCGCGCGTCGTCACCGTCACCTCCGCCAACCACCGCCGCGCCCGCATCGACTTCGACGACCTCACCGGCGAACGCGCCTACTCCCCCATGGGCCACTACAACCAGTCCAAACTCGCCAACGCCCTCTTCGCCCTCGAACTCCACCGCCGCCTGAGCGCCGCCCGCAGCCCCGTGCGCAGCGTGCTCGCCCACCCCGGCTACGCCGCCACCGCCCTGCCCCGCGCCGGCGCCGTCGCACCGGTACGGCTGCTGTTCGGGCACCTGCTGCGCCCGCTCGCGCAGACGCCCGCCCGCGGGGCGCTGGCACAGCTGCACGCGGCGACCGCCCCCGGGGTGCGCGGCGGGGAGCTGTACGGGCCGGGCGGGCCTGGCGAACTGCGCGGGGCCCCGGCGCTGACCTCGCCCGCCCCTCGCGCCCAGGACCCGCGGGCGGGGCGGCGGTTGTGGGAGGTGTCGCAGGAACTGACCGGGCTGCGGTTCACCGTGCCCGCGGCGGACGGCGCCTGACCCCGGGGCGGGAGGGGGCGAGGGGAGGTCACCGCCCACGCGGCACGGCGGGCGGCGGGGCGCAGCGGGGCACGGGGGGGACCGCGCTACGGCAGCGGACACGACCGACGGCGGCCGGGGCCGCGGCGGCAGGCGCGCCCGCGGGTGCCGCCTCCCCCGTGACCGGGCGGCAGGTCCCGGCCCGCCCGGCACCCCGCCCCCGTCCGCCGGGAACGCCGGACCGGTCCCGGCCAGGGGGCGGCCGGACACCACCGGCGCAGGGCACGGCCGTACGGCAGGCGGGCGGGCGGGGGCGTGTGGTGGGCGGGTTGACGGTCTGTGCGGCGGGGCCCGCGGGGTGGGCCCCGTGCGGTCCGGTTCGCCGCTTCCCTGTCCGTGTCCCTGTTCCCGCTTCCCGCTGCCGGTTCCTGTTCCGGCCGGTCGGGGTGTCCGGTATTGGCGGTCGCCCCGGGCGGGGGTGGGGGCGGGCAGTAGGATCGGCGGCGTTGCATCCCGTACACACTGCTGGTAGGAGGCTTTTCATGGCTCAGGTCACGCTGAAGGGGAACCCGGTGCAGGTCGGTGGCGCGCTGCCGGCCGCCGGCAGCCAGGCGCCGTCGTTCACGCTGGTCGGCGAGGGGCTCGCGGACGTGTCGCTGAAGGACTTCGCGGGTCGGCGCAAGGTCCTGAACATCTTCCCCAGCATCGACACCCCGACCTGCGCGACCTCGGTGCGCACGTTCAACGCCAAGGCGGGTTCGCTGGAGAACACCGTGGTGCTGTGCGTGTCGGCGGACCTGCCGTTCGCGCAGGCCCGGTTCTGCGGCGCGGAGGGCCTGGAGAACGTCAAGACGCTGTCCACCCTGCGCGGGCGGGACTTCCACGACGTCTACGGTGTGGCGATCGCCGACGGTCCGCTGGCCGGGCTGACGGCGCGCGCGGTCGTCGTCCTGGACGAGAACGACACCGTCCTGCACACCGAGCTGGTCGCGGAGATCGCCGACGAGCCGAACTACGAGGCCGCGCTCGCCGCCCTCGTCTGACCGGCCGGCACCGCGCCCGCGGTGCCGACTCTTGTGTGGTGCGGCGGCCCGCCCCTCGCGTCCCGCCCGTCCCCGCTCCGGCGGGACGGGCAGGACGGGGGGCGGGCCGCCGTCGCTTTTGCCCGTCCCGGACGCGCCGGGCGGAGGGCGACCGCCGTGGCGGGCGTCCCGCGGCGGGCGTCACGTGGCGGGGCGCCGGGGCAGCCGGTTCAGGCGGCCAGGGTGTCCTTCAGCCAGGGGGCGATCAGGGCCATCGCCTCGTCGAAGCGGGAGACGGCGCAGTGGCCGGTGTCCGGGATCAGTTCGACGCGGGTGTCGCGGCGGCCCTCGAACACCAGGGTGTCGTCCTGGGGGACGTGGACGTCCTCGGTGCCGTTGACGACCAGCATCGGCCCGTTGGCGTCCCGGTCCAGCAGCGGGCGCAGGTCGAATCCGGCGAAGGCCGCGTCGAGTTCGGCCCTGGTCGGCGCGGTGTCGAAGCCCAGGGCGTTGCCGACGATGCCGTCCATGCCGAAGGCGAAGCCGCGGCCGGGGGCGAAGGCGCGCTCGACCGGGCCGCCGAGCACCACGGAGGCGTCCACCGCCCCGGTCAGCCCGGTGCGGGCGGAGTAGTAGCCGCCCATCGAGATGCCGAAGTGGCCGACCCTCCCGTTGCCGGCCGCGCGGGCGAAGGCGACCAGTGCGGCGATCACCTCGTCCCCGCCGTGCGGGGTCATCGGCAGGTGGGCGCTCTCGCCGGTGCCGGGGAGGTCGAACAGCAGCAGCCGCGCCGGCAGGGCGAACGCGAGCTGCTCCCACATGCCGTGCAGGTCGGTCTTCCAGGAGTCCACGCCGCCGCTGGCCAGGACGAGGGGCGCGTCGGCGGGCAGGCCGGGGGCGGCCATCAGGTGGACCGGCACGGCGGCCTCGCCGCCGCGGTGGGGGACGGTGAGGACGCGGCGCTCGAACTCCACCGGGAAGCCGGGGGCGGCGAGGACGTACTGCTCGACCTGGCGGGCGAGCGCGGTGCGCTTGGGCCCGTCGGCGAGCGAGGGGAACTTGGCCCAGCCGTACGCCTGCGCGGCCTCGCGGTGGCGCCCGGCGGCGGCGTGGCGGGCGGCGAGGGCGGACCACTCGTACACCCACCCGCCGGGCCGGTCGGGCCACATCACGGTGACGGCGGCGCGGACCGCGTCCACCTCGCCGGCGGGCAGGCCGAGGGTCATCTGCGGGTAGCGCTCGACGAACAGGTCCCGCGGGTCCAGGGGCCAGGTGAAGGACATGGTGGTGCCTCCTGTCGCACTCAAGCTTCTTAAAGCCGGAACACTTGCGTTAACGACTATGCGCCCGCACCGGCACCTAACGCAAGCAGCCCTGCGTTAGTGTGGTGGCCGAGGTGATCGACATGACCGAACACGAGCCGGAGCCGCGGCCGGAGTCGGAGCCGCCGCCGGTGCGCCGCCGCCCGGGCGGGCGCGCCGCGCGCGTACGCCAGGCCGTCCTGGACGCCGCCGCGCAGGTACTGGCCGAGGAGGGCGTCGACCGGCTCACCGTCGCCGGGGTCGCGGCCCGCGCCGGCGTCAACGAGACCACCGTGTACCGGCGTTGGGGCACCCGGGAGAAACTCGTCCTGGACGCCATGCTCACCGGCAGCAACGAGGGCGTCCCCGTCCCCGACACCGGGGCCGTCCGCACCGACCTGGCCGCCTTCGCCCGCGCCCTGGCCCGCTACCTCGCCACCCCCACCGGCCGCTCCGTCGCCCGGGCCGCCGCCCTCAGCGCCGACGACCCCGACCTCGCCGAGGCCTGGCAGACCTTCTGGCACTCCCGCCTCGACCAGGCCGGCGCCATCATCGCCCGGGCCGTGGACCGCGGGGAACTCCCCCCGGACACCGACACCGCCCTGGCACTGGAACTGCTCTGCGCCCCCCTCCAGACCCGCTGCCTGCTCGGCCACCGCCCCGACGAACCGGACCTGCCCGAACGCCTGACGGACCTGGTCCTCGACGGCCTGACGGGCGGGAACCGGGCCACCGCCCCCCGGCACCGCCCCTGACACCGGCCGCCCCGCGCACAGCCGGGCGACGGACCCCGCACCCGCCACGACCAGACGGCCGGTCAAACCGGCACGGCCCCGGCCCGGCCGGCCCCGGCGGCCGGGCCGCCCCCGCCCCCCCCCCGGGCGTCCCGCCGCCCCCCTGGCCCCCCCCCCCCCCCCCCCCCCCCCCCCCCCCCCC
>NZ_JBSFJC010000206.1:0-9722 GCF_053597855.1 Kitasatospora sp. NPDC001225 | reverse complement strand
GGGTGGTCGTGGTGCTGCACGACCTGTCCCTGGCGGCGGCCTACGCGGACCGGGTGGTCCTGCTGACGGGCGGGGCGACGGTCGCGGACGGGCCGCGGGGGTAGTTCTGGAAGACCATCAGGGTGTCGAAGACCGCGCCCGGGCCGCCGGCGCGCTGGATCTCGGGCAGGCTCAGCTGCTGGTGGTCGAGCAGGGCGGCCTGCTGGTCCTGGAGGGCGGCCATGGCGGTGCGGAAGGGCACGGCCGCGTCCAGGCGCACGCGCACCGGCACGGTGTTGATGAACAGCCCGACCATCCGGTCGGCCTGCGGCACGTCGGCGGGGCGGCCGGAGACGGTCGCGCCGAAGACCACGTCCAGGCGGCCGGACAGCTTGCCGACCAGCAGCGCCCAGGCGACCTGGAAGACCCGGTTGAGGGTGACCCCGGCGTCGCGCGCGGTCTCCCGCAGCCGGTCGGTGAGGTCGTCGCCGATCCGGTCGATCACGTGCCGGAGCATCACCGGCGGGCCGCTGCGGTCGGCCGGGCCCACCAGGGTGGGCTCCCCGGTGCCGGCCAGCATCGCGCGCCAGGCCGCGCGCGCGGCGTCGGTGTCCCGGCGGCCCAGCCAGGCGAGGTAGTCGCGGTACGGCGGCACCTTGGGGAGCACCGAGGGGTCGCCGCCGTTGTCGTAGATCCGCCACAGCTCGTCGAACAGGATCGGCAGCGACCAGCCGTCCATCAGGATGTGGTGCATCGTCACCACCATCCGGTACCGGTCGGGGCCGGCGCGCAGCAGCAGCACCCGCAGCAGCGGGGGCAGGCCGAGGTCGAAGCGCCGGGCGTCGGTGGCGGCCAGGGCGCCGGCGCGGGCGTCGGCCTCCCGCTCGTCCAGTGCGCCGAGGTCGGCGTACGTCCACGGGATCCGCACGCCCTTGGCGATCACCTGGACGGTGTCGCCGGCCGCGCGGGAGCGGAAGCCGGCCCGCAGGCTCGCGTGCCGGTCCAGCAGCGCCTGCCAGGAGGCCTGGAGCACCTCGGGCCGCAGTTCGCCGTCGAGGTTGAGGACCCGCTGCCCCACGTACACGTCCCGGGGCGCGTCCTGGTCGTACGAGGCGTGGAACAGCAGTCCCTCCTGCAGCGGGGAAAGCGGCCACACGTCCTCGACCGTCAGCTGGCTCATCGTGCTCTCCGTTCGGGTTGGTCGGGCCGTTCGGGTCGGTCGGGGCCGGCCGCCGCCTGGGGCGGCGGCAGCAGGCGCAGGGGGCCTCCGCCGGGCGGCAGCGGGGGCGGGGCGCCGTAGCCGTCGGCCGGGTCCGGCCCGGCTTCGGGGCGCGGCGCGGGCGGGTCGGCGAACTGGGTGCGGTAGAGCTCCGCGTACAGGCCGCCGGCGTCGACGAGCGCGGCGTGCCGGCCGCGCTCGACCACGCGCCCGTCCTGGAGCACCAGGATCTGGTCGGCCTCGCGGATCGTGGACAGCCGGTGCGCGATCACCAGGGCGGTGCGGCCGGCCAGGGCCGTCCACAGGGCCTTCTGCAGGGCCGCCTCGGACTCCGAGTCCAGGTGCGCGGTGGCCTCGTCGAGCACGACCACGGACGGCTTCTTGAGCAGCAGCCGGGCGATCGACAGGCGCTGCTTCTCGCCGCCGGAGAAGCGGTAGCCGCGGTCGCCGACGACGGTGTCCAGGCCGTCGGGCAGCGCCGCGACCACGTCCCGGACCTGCGCGGCCTCGCAGGCCTCGACGAGCTCCGCCTCGGTGGCGTCCGGCTTGGCGTAGAGCAGGTTGGCGCGGATGGTGTCGTGGAACAGGTGGGCGTCCTGGGTGACCATGCCGACGGTGTCGCGCAGCGAGGCCAGGGACAGGTCGCGCACGTCGACGCCGCCGATCCGCACGGTGCCCCCGGTCGGCTCGTACAGCCGGGCCACCAGCTGGCTGACGGTGGTCTTGCCCGCGCCGGAGGGCCCGACCAGCGCGGTCAGCCGGCCCGCGGGGGCGCGGAAGCTCACCCCGCGCAGCGCCTGGGCGGTGCCGGAGCGCTCCGGGGCCGGCAGCGACAGCGTCTCCAGTGAGGCGAGGGAGACCTCCTTCGCGGCCGGGTAGCGGAAGGAGACGTCCTCGAACTCGACCTCCGGGGCCCGGCCAGGGCCCGGTACGGGCAGGGCGACGGCATCGGGCCGCTCCACGATCAGCGGCTTCAGGTCCAGCACCTCGAAGAGCCGGTCGAAGGAGACGAGGGCGGTCAGGTAGTTCGACTGCAGGTTGGAGAGCTGGTTGATCGGGCCGAAGAGCCGGGCCAGCAGGGTGGCCAGGGCCACCAGGGTGCCGATCCGGATGCTCCCGGCGACCACCAGCTCGCCGCCGACGCCGTAGACCACCGCGGTGGCCAGCGAGGCCAGCAGCGTCACCGTCACCAGCAGCATCCGCGCGTAGACGGAGGTGACCACGCGCACGTCCCGCACCCGGGCCGCGTTGGCGGCGAACCGGCCGTCCTCGCGCTCGGGCCGCCCGTAGAGCTTGACCAGCAGCGCGCCGGCCACGTTGAAGCGCTCCTGCATGAGCGAGCCGAGCTCGGCGTCCAGCTGCATCGAGGTGCGCAGGTTGCGCTGCAGCCGCCGCCCCACGACCCGGCCCGGCAGTACGAACAGCGGCACCGTGACGAGCACCACCAGGCCGATCAGCCAGGACAGGTAGAAGATCGTGGCGACCACCAGGCAGAGCACCAGCAGGCTGGAGAGCACGTTGGACAGCAGCACCGTCACCGCCTGCTGGGCCTCCATCACGTCGGTGTTGAGCCGGCTCACCAGCGAGCCGGTCTGGGTGCGGGTGAAGAACGCGAGCGGCTGGCGCTGCACGTGCCGGAAGACCTCGGTGCGCAGGTCGTAGATCAGCCCCTCGCCGATGCGCGCCGAACTTCGGCTGACCAGGAAGCCCACCAGGGCCTGCAGCAGCGCCAGGACCGCCACCGCGACGGCGGCGCCCGCCACCACGGCCCGGTCGCGCGGCACGATGCCGCGGTCGATGAGCTCCTTGAACAGCAGCGGCGTGGAGACGGTGATGAGGGCGTCGACCACGGTCAGCGTCAGCAGCGCCACGATCTGCCGCCGGTAGGGCCGCAGGTAGGGCAGGATCCGCCGGGAGGTGCCGGGCCTGACCTGCCCCCGGGCCGGCCGCGTCCCGTCGCCGGGGGTCGCCCGGATGGTGATCAGCGGGCCCGGGCCGCTCGTCATGGCGCGACGACCTCCCTGCCGTCCGGCGCCGCGGCCGTCGGGGCCGGCGGGCGCTGGTCGGTCCAGACGCGGTCGACGTACGCCAGGCACTCGTCGCGGGAGCCCCGGCCGCGGGCGATCCGCCACCCGGCGGGCACCTGCGCGAACCCGGGCCACAGCGAGTACTGGCCCAGGGGGTTGACCAGCACGAGGTAGGAGGCGTCCGGGTCGTCGAAGGGGCTGGTCATCTCGGTCTCCTTGTTCGTTCGGGTGCCGCCCGCCGGGGCGGCGGGGGAGGGCAGCGGCGCGGCGCTCTCACCCGGAGGGCCGGGCCGTGAAGCGGCCCGCCTTGCCGAGCACGTCCGCCGCGCGGATGCGCAGCGCCTGCTGGACGGCGAACTCCGCCAGGTAGGCGCGGAAGCCGTCCGCCGGTTCCAGGGCGAGGTTCACCATGCGGCGGTTGGCGGTGACGGCCGGGTCGCGCAGCAGCTCCAGGGCCCGCTCGACGGCCCGGTCGAGGTCCGCCGGGTCGACGACCTGGTCGACGAGGGTGCGGGCCTCGGGGTCGCTCGCGCGCACCCGCCGCCCGCCGAGGATGATCTGCCGGGCCAGCCGGGGGCCGGTCACCGCGGGCAGCCGGAAGTCCGCCGCGCCCGGGACGATCCCCTCCTGCGCGGCCGGCAGGCTCAGGTAGGCGTCGGAGGCCGCGAGCACGTGGTCCACCGCGAGCAGCAGCTGCATGCCGCCGCCGATCGCGAAGCCGTCCACCGCGGCCACCCACGGCATGTCGGTGAACGGGTAGCGCCAGGACGCGTCGTCCGTGCGCAGCCCGAGCAGCAGCTTCCTGAGGTAGCCGAGCTCGCGGCGCAGCAGGAACCCGACGAGGGTGATCTCGCCCGCGTGCAGCCGCTTGAGGTTGATCCCGGCGCTGAACACCCGGCGCCCCGCGTAGCGCGGGTGGGTCATCTCGCCGCCCCGGATCAGCCCGATCTCGCACCCCTCGTCCAGCAGCGCGAGGTCGACCGCGGTCTCCATGTCGTCGACCTGCTGCTCGTCCTCGGCGTTGAGGCGGTCCCCGGCGCACATGGTGATCCGGGCCACCCCCGCGCGCCGCTCCAGCCGGGTGCTGTCCATCCGCACCACCCCGGTGGCCCGGAACTCCCCGAGCAGCTCCAGCGCCCGCCCGGTGGGCCGCAGCATGGAGTCCATCAGGTGGCCGCCGGCGGCCGGGCCGCGCAGCACGCCGCGCAGCAGGACGCCCAGGTCGACCTCGTAGCCGAGGCGCTCGGCCACCGGCAGGGCCCGCTCCGCCCGCAGCTGCGCCGCGGTGGGCACCAGGTTCGGTACGGCGCGGGCGGCGCCCTCCACCAGGGCGTCCAGCCGGGGGCGCAGGGTGCGGCCCGCGGTGATCCGGTCGTAGAGCTCCTCGGCGTGGCGGTCCAGGAAGGCGGTGCGCCGCGCGCGGCCGGCGTCCAGCTCCCGCTCGGCGCGCTCGCGCTCCTCGCCGGTGCGCGGCCCGGGCGCGGGGAACGGGGGCAGCAGCCGCGCCGCCCGGTCGAGCCCGTCCGCGGCGCGCTCCCGTACGGCGGCGGGCGCCCGCCCGGTGGCCGCGCTCACGCCGTCACCCCGTCCGGGGCCCGGGTGCGCCGCAGCGCGCGGTCGCAGGCGGCCAGGTGCGGGCCGAGCGCGTCCTCGAAGCTCATCCACTGGGCGTCGAAGGCCAGTTGGCGGCGGATCGCGAGTTCGGGGCCGGACAGGCGGCGTAGCAGCCGGGCGGCGGCCGCCAGGGTGCGCCCGGGGTCCCGGCTCACCTGGTCCACCAGGCACCGCTCCAGGGCCTCGCGGGCGGTGATCGGCACCCCGAAGAGCACGGTGCGCCGGGCGCGGGCCGGCCCGAGCTGCTGGACCAGCCGGTAGCCGGCCATGCCCGGCCAGACGGCCTGCCCGTGGAAGGACGGCAGCAGCCGCAGGTCCGGGGCCGCCACCCGGACGTCGGCCGCCAGCAGCAGGTCCAGCGCGACGCCGCCGCACTCCCCGCTCGCCGCCGCCAGGGTGGGCAGCCGCAGCCGCTCGAAGCGCCGTACCGCCCGCTCCCACTTCGTGACGGCGGCGGTGTCGCCCGCCTTCGCCACCGCCTCGCCGTCGGGGGCGCCGGACAGGAACAGGGTCGCGGCGTCGGCGCCGGCGCTCTCCGCCTCGTCGCACAGGGCGCCGAGGGCGGCGGTCAGCTCGGCCGAGATCTCCCGGCGGCCGTCCACGTGCAGCACGGGGCCCTCGGGCAGGGCGTTGACGGGCATTGCGGTCTCCCTAGGGTCGGTTCACCACTGGATGAGCGCGGACTCGATCGTCGAACCCGGCCCCATGGTCATCAGCACGCCGTAGTCGCCGTCGCGGACCACGCCCTCCCGCAGGAGCCGGTCGTAGGAGAAGAGGAACGAGCCGCTGGAGACGTTGCCGAAGTCGCGCAGCACGGTGATGGTGTGCCGCAGGTCGTGCCGGGTCAGCCCGAGGTTGACGGCGACCGCGTCGATGACCTTCTTGCCGCCGGAGTGCACCAGCCAGTGCGCGACATCGTCGCGGCGCAGCGAGGTGCCCGCCAGCAGCCGGTCGACGACCCCCTCCACGTGCGCGCCGACCAGGTAGGGGACCTGCGGGTCCAGGAAGAAGCTGAAGCGGCCCTGGTCGCGGTCCCAGTCGTAGCGCATCGCGTCGATGGCGTCGACGATGGTCACGCTCGCGGTCCGCAGGATCCGGGGCCCCTCCAGCCGGCGGCCGGGCCCCTCCTCCTCGGCCCCCTCCGCCGTGCGGCGCCCGTCGTTCACCGGGTCCGCCACCACCGCCACCGCCGCGGCGCCGTCGCCGAACAGGCTGTTCACCACGGCCGTGCGCATCGTGGCGTCCATCGTGTACGCGGCCGAGCAGGCCTCCGAGCAGACCATCACGGCCAGCCGGCCCGGGTTCGCCGCCGCCCAGTTGCCCACCACCGCCAGCGCGTTGAGCCCGGCGTTGCAGCCCATGCCGACGATGTCGGCCCGCGCGGTGTGCCAGTCCATGCCCAGCTCGCGGATCAGCAGCGCGCTCAGCCCCGGCGTCAGGAAGCCGGTCGAGGTCACGCAGCACAGGTACGCCACTTCCGACAGGTCGGCCCCGATCCGCTTGAGGCACAGCTGCAGCGCGTCCGCCCCCATGCTCACGGCCCACGCCTTGTGCTTGTCCAGCAGGTCGCCCTGGCTCTCCCGGAGCCTGGTGCCGTCCGGCGCCGCCGGCGGCAGCACCAGCGAACGCTGCCGGATGGAGCCCAGCAGGAACACCGAGCGCACCCGGCGGTCGGTGATCCCGAACAGGTCCAGCAGCTCCTCCTGGGAGTAGTGCTCGGGCGGCACGGCGGTGCCCACGCTCACGATGCGCGGGACCGTGGCGGCCGGCGCTCGGTCCAGGGCCGTGGTCATGGTGCGTCACTCTCCGTTCCGGGTACCGGGCACGTCACCACCGTGCGTCCACCACCGCGCGCCCCACCGCCGCGCGTCTCCTCACTGAGCGTCTCCACGAACCGCACCAGCCGCTCGACGCCCTCGACCACCTGCCCGGGCGTCAGGTAGCTGATCGACAGCCGGATGTCCCGCTCGCCCCCGCCGTGCGGATGGAAGAACTCCATCGGCGTCCAGATCACCCCGAACTCCCGGGCCGACCGCTCCAGCGCCGCCGTACCGGTCCGGAAACCGGTGCGCAGCGTGAGGAAGAAACCGCCGTCGGGCCGGTTCCAGCCCACCCCCAGCTCCCGGCGCCGCCGCTCCGGCAGCCACCGCTCCAACTGCGCGAGCGTCGCGGCCATGCTGCGCCGGTAGTGCTCGGCCGCCCGCGCGTTCAGCACCGACAGCCGCCCGTCCGAACCCAGCAGCGCACCCGCCGCGGCCGCCTGGCTGAGCGAGGACGTGTTCACCGTCACCATGCTCTTCACCTTCGCCAGGTCCCGCGCCAGCAGCCGGATCCCGCCGCGCCCGTCGCGCACCTCCTGGTCGGCCACCACGTAGCCGACCCGCGCACCGGGGAACACCGTCTTGGAATAGGTGCCGAGCTGGATCACGCTCCTCGACGTGTCGAGCGCCTTGAGCATCGGGCACCGCGGCCCCGGGCCGCTCAACCGGTAGGGACTGTCCTCCAGGACGAGCAGACCCTGGCGCCCGGCCAGCTCCAGCAGCCCGGTACGCGTCGGAAGGTCCAGCGTCGACCCGGTCGGATTGGCGTGGTCCGGCACCACGTACACGGCCCGCGGCCGCCGGCCCGCCGCGCGCTGCGCCCGCACCGCCGCGTCCAGGTCCGCGACCACCAGCCGCCCGTCACGCTCCGGCACCGCGACCACCGGGATGTCCAGCAGCCGCGCGGCCCCCATGATCCCGACATAACAGGGGGTCACGAGCAGCAGCACGTCCTCGGGCGTCGCGAACAGCGCGCGCAGCACCAGGAACATCGCCTCCTGCGCACCGACCGTCACCACGATCGCCTCGGGCGCGACCTCGAACCCCTCGTCCTGCCGCAGCGAGTAGGCGATCAGCTCCCGGATCTGCCCCGCCGCCGGCCCGTACTGGTAGAAGCCGCTGCGCACTTCGGCCGGCCCCGCGCCCCGGCTCTCCAGGTAGGCCGCGTACCGGCGAAGGTAGGTGTGGACCTCCTCGACCTCGAAGAATCCGTCATAGGGGCGGCCCGGCGCGAAGGACACCGCGTCCGGGTAGCTGGACGTGATCTCGTTGAGGAAGTTCATCCGGTCGAGAACCGGGTCCTCGATGCTCGAGTGCAGCGTGGTCGAATCGAGCACCATGGTGCCCGCCTTTCCGTGGACGAGCCGCCGTGCGGCACCCCGTCGGACGGCGGATGCCAGGGCTCGCGTGAAGGACGCGCGGCAGGGCGACGGTGCGGCGGCGCCCCGTGGGCGGATCGCCGGTACCGTCCTCCCGCGTTCGAACATCGGTCGGTCTCGACGTCGGTCTCATGGCGGCCCCTCGGACGGGCCACGGGCTCCGGCGGCGCCACCGCGGGCGCACCGTCCGAACGGCGGCGGCGCGGTGCCCGCACGCGAAAACCGCCGTCGGGCACCGGGCCGAAGGCGACGCGAGGGGGTACCGAGATCCCAACACGCCCTGTCGCCGCTTTCGCACCGGCCGCGGTATCCGACGGATATCCGGAGCACAGGGCCCTGTCTGCTGTTTGTCCTCGTTCCAGTACGCGCCCCCGGGCGAGGGGCTGTCAAGCGCTGTGGGTTTCCGCCCCGTCACAGCCTGCTACCGGATGCCCGGTCCCGCCGCCGTGCCCGCGGCCCCGGCGCCGACCGGCCCGTCGCCGCGCCCCCGCGGCGCCGGGCCGCTCCGGGGCGCCGCCGGGGGAGGGTCCGGGGCCCGACGGCCGGGCGGCCCCGGGGCCCGCTCGCCGGTCCGGTCCACCGTCGCCGGCCCGCCCCGACCGGTCGCCGTCCGATCATGGCCCGTCACCTGACGTGGTCTCAACCACTGGGACAAAAGCCCAGGTTGGCGCTGAACCGGACCGCCCGGCTTGACGGAATTCGCCAACCCACCGCCCCGCGCGCACCGGGCATTGACCTGGGCATGACGTCGTGTGAGTGTTCGGGCACCCGAGCGCGGACGGCCCGCACGGCCGTCCCCCTGATACGGCTGCGCGGCGCGCCACCAGCCCCAGCCGTCCGCGGTCGAGGACCCCCACATGCGAGGAGCCTCGATGCAACGCAGAGTCACCGCAGGCAGGTTGCTGACCACGGCGACCACCCTGACCGTGCTGGCCGGCATGATCGCCGCCGCCACGGGCCCGGCCACCGCCGCGCCCACCCCCTCCCCGGCGCCGCCGAGCGCCCTGGCCGCCGCCGTCAACGCCGCCGACGCCGTCGCCGCGGCCGGACTGGACGCGCTGGCCAAGGGCCCGGGCGAGACCTACGAGCGCAAGACCGTCACCCCCTGGCTCGGCGGCCTCTACTCCGTCTCCTACGAGCGCAGCTACCACGGCCTGCCCGTGGTCGGCGGCGACGCGGTCGTCCTCGCCGACGCCCAGGGCAAGGTCCGCGCCCTGCAGTCCGCCGCCACCGGCCCCGTCGGCGGCTCGACCACCCCACAGGTCAGCGCGGCGGACGCGGAGAAGACCGCCCGGACGAAACTGGCCACCGTGGACTCGGCGGACTCCCCCCGCCTGGTCGTCCGGGTCAAGGACGGCACCGGCCGGCTCGCCTGGGAGACCGTCCTCAAGGGCCGCACCGCGTCGGCGCCCAGCACCCTGCACGTCTTCGTGGACGCGGCCACCGGCGAGGTGCTCGACAGCTACGACGACGTCCGTGCGGGCACCATCAACAGCAAGTGGAACGGCCCCGCGCCCGTCACCATCAGCACCACCAACTCCGGCGGCTCCTACTCGCTGCGCGACCCGAACCGGCCCGGCCTGTCCTGCTCCGACTACAGCACCGGCCAGGTCTTCTCCAAGTCCAGCGACTCCTGGGGCACCGGCAGCGCCTCCAGCAAGGAGACCGGCTGCGGCGACGCGAT
>NZ_JBSFJC010000205.1:0-9726 GCF_053597855.1 Kitasatospora sp. NPDC001225 | reverse complement strand
GGGGGCCGCCCCCCCGGCGGCGGGGGGGGGGGGGGGGGGGGGGGGCGGGCCCCCCCCCCCCCCCCCCACGGCCCGCGTCACCACAAGCGCTTGATGCCGCGCATGAGTTTGGACCCCGAGCGGACGACGGCCTGTGTTCCCCTGTTCACCAGATCCTTCCCGCCTACCGAGAACTTCGCGATCTTGTCGATCGGCATGAAGGGCAGGAGGCTCTTCTCCCCGAACTTGAAGAGGGAAGCCCGGAACTCCTGGCTGGTCCACCCGTACCCGTAGCCGGTCAGCACGACGCTCACCCCGCTGGCGGCCACCGACGCCACGGTGAGGCCCGCCCAGGCGACCCGCCCGTAAGGGCCCGGGATGTACTTGGCCACTCCGGCCGCAATGCTCAGGTAATTGCTGACACTGTTGGCCAGCTTGGCATACTCACGGGCCGTGGCCCTGGAGTCGTCGCCGGAGTCGATGCCCGCCGAGATCGGCCCGATCGTGTCGTAGGCCGGGTTGTCGGCGGGATTGACGTTGTTCGCGGCGTTCTGCCGGGCCTGCTCCGCCGCCCTGGCCGCTTCCGCCGCCTGCTCCTGCTCGCGCTTGCGGGCCGCAATGTTCCCGGCCTCGTTGGCGGCCTGCCCTGCCTCCTCCGAGCTCTTGCCGGCCGCCAGCGCCGAGGCCCTGGCCTCGGCCGCCGACGCGGCGGCGTTGGCCGCCGAGGCCACCGCGCTGTGGGCCGACACGGCGGCCTGGTTCGCGGAGTAGTTGGCCTGCCGGCTCGCCAGCTTCGCCGTGACGGAGGCGGTATTGGCCTGCTGGGCGGAGGCCGCCGCGGCGGTGGCGGAAGCCGCGGCCTCGGCGGCCCGGTTGCGTGCCTCGTCCGCGTAGCCCTTGGCCTGCGAGGCCGACGCCCGGGCCCGGTCGGCCCACTGGCCGGCCTCCGCGGCGGCCGAGCGGGCCTGGGCCGCGACCGTGGACGCCTCGGCCGCGTCCTGATTCGCCTGCGCCGCGATCCGGGCGGCGCTCGCGATCAGCGCGCGGACCGCCGCCACGTGGGTGGCGGTGTCCTGGTCCTTCTGGGCCGCCCGGTACTGGCTCCGCGCGACGAAGTCGCTCTGCATCGAGTCCGGCCCGGCCATCGCGACCTGTCCGAGGGCCGCCACGGTGGGGCCGCCCTTGCCCATGACGGCGAGTACGGACACCCGGTCGTCCTCGGCCTTGGCCTGCCAGTAGGTGGTGGCCAGGAATTCGGTCAGGGCCTTCGAGGAGCCGTCGTTCAGGGCGGCGTTCCCGGCGTCGGTGACCGCCTTGCCCGCGTTGTTCATCAGCTTGAGGGTCCGGATCCGGTTGTCCTCGGCCTGGACGTCGTGGATGCCCTGGGTGAGGAAGGCCTCGATCTGTGCCGGACTGTCGGCGGCCAGCGCCCGCTGCGCCGCCTCCGCCAGGCCGGGGCCGCCGAGGGTGGAGAACACCAGGGTCTTCTCCCGGTCGTCCTGCCGCAGGGCCTTCGGGTACTGCGACACGGCCCAGCCGATCACGTCCTGGTCGGTGCCGGAGAGTGCGCCCTGGGCGGCCCGGCTGGTCCACGCGCCGCTGCTGGCCATCAGGTTGACGGCGGCCCGGCGGCCGGCGGCGGCCGCCGTCGCGGTGTCGACCGCCGGGTCGGCGGCCTTGGCGACGAGCTGCCGGGTGGCCTCGTCGACCGCTGCCGCCTGGGTCATGGCGGTCTCCCGCGACCGCTCCTCCTCCTGCTCGTCCTTGCGGAGCGTCGTGGCCTCCTCGACCCCGACCTTGGCGTCGGCCTCGAGCTCCTCCTGCTCGCTCTCCCGGGCGAGCACCTCGACCTTCTGCGCCACCGCCACGGCGTCGCCCGCCACCTTCGCGGCGGCCACGGCCGCGTTGGCGTGCTCGGTGGCCTTGTTCGCCCAGTCCTGGGCGTTGCCCGCCTGGTCGGCGGCCGCGTCCGCCGCCTTCGCGGCGTTCTCCGCGTGGGTGGCGGCCCCGTTGGCGGCCGCCTGCGCGTCCTTCGCGGCCGAAGCCGCGCTGGAGGCCAGCGAGTTGGCCCGCTTGGCGGCCGCGTCGGCGGAGGCGGAGGCGCTGCGGGCGAGTGCGGCCGCCTCCGACGCCCGCCGGGACTGCGCCGTGGCCTGGCCGGCGGACACCCCGGCCGAACTCGCCGCGTCCGCAGCGTCCGCCGCGTTGCGCGCAGCACTGGCCGCGGAGCTCGCGGAGAGCCCGGCCTGCGCGCCCGAGACGGCCGCGCTCGCGGCGGCGTCCGCGGCACTGCGGGCGCCGGCTGCCGCGTCCCGGGCGGCCTGCGCCGCGTTGCGGGCCGCCTGGGCCTGGCCGGCGTCCTGGCGGGCCGCCGAGGCGGCCTGGTAGGCACGCGTGGCGGCCTGACTCGCGGCCGCCGCGGCACTGGCCGCGCCGCGGGCCGCGTTCGCCGCCGTCCGGGCCGCGGCCACCGCCGTGTTGGAGGCCTGGATCGCGGTCCGCGCGGCGTTGGCGGCGCCTTCCGCCGCCTCGGCCGCGCGGTTCGCGGCCCGACCGGCCTTCACCAGGTCGTTCTTGGCCGCCTCGGCTTCCACGGCGGCCTTCTGCGCGGCCTCCTTGGCCAGCCGGGAGGCCTCCTGCGCACGCTCGCCCGCCGCCTTGGCCGCGTCGGTCTCGGCCTTGGCGCGCTTGCCGGCCTCCGTCGCGGCCTCGACCAGCTGGCTGATCGTCAGGGTCTCCTGGTCACGGGCGCGGGCCAGCTCCAGCCCGCTGTCCAGGAAGTCGGTGATGTCCTCGGCCGTCCCGGTCAGGGCCCGCTGCGCGAGCCTCTGCACCTCGGGGCCGCCAGTCGCCAGGACCTTGGTGACCTGGACCCGCTGGTCCTCCTCCCGGGCCCGGGCGAGGCCCTCGCCGAGGAAGTCCGTCAACGCCTTGGCGGAACCGTCGTCGAGCGCCTTCTGCGCCGCATCCTGGACGGCGCGGCCGCCCGTGCCGATGGCGGCCAGGGCGGCCGCGCGCCGGTCCTCCTGCAGCGGCGCCCGGAAGCCGGTCAGCACGAAGTCGTGCAGCTGCGCGTCCGTGCCGTTCAGCGCCTGCTGCGCCGCGGCCCGCACGCCGGCGTCGGCGAAGGCGAGCATCTTCAGGACCGCGAGGCGCTCGTCCTCGGTGGTCGCCCGCTGCAGGCCGGCGGCCAGGAAGTCGCTGATCTGGGCATCGCCGCCGACCAGCGCGGCGGCCGCCGCGTCCTTGACCGCCGACCCGCCGGCCGCCCACGCCTCGACCACCTGGGTGCGCGCGCCCGCGGGCAGCGGCGCCGGCCCGGGATCGGCGGGGACCGCCGCCGCCACCGTCGTGCCGAAGACCGCCATGGCCAGCGACAGCGCCGTCACCGCGGTCAGCCGGGCGCGTCGGAGACGCTTAGGCGGGAATGTGATCCCGGATAATTTATCGACCATTTCTCCTCAATTCCTTGAGTGCTTTTCGACTGGAATTCCAGGCATTTTCGGAACCGTCTACAACAACCTGTCGAACTGTCGCACAGGTCGTGAACCCACGGGTCCGATACCGAATTCACGAGCCATGCCACGGATCGAGCACGCTGGGACGTCGAGTGGAAGAAACAGCTGGTCAGAGGCACTTTGAGGGGGCCCCAAGGCCGGGCTACCGGTTTCCGAAGGGGATCGCCGCAGGCCGCTCGGTCCGCAATATTGGCTCGAACCCGACCCTTTTACGGAACTCGGCGACCGTGATACCAATAGGCCTCCGACCCGATGGCGAAGCGCCCTGCGCAGGCCCGGGTCGGCGCATCGTTTACTTCGATCACACCATTCCCTTGCCCGTGGAATTCCGAACGAGGAGGCCCCACCAGCATGAAGCCTTTGATTCGCTGCCTGACCGTCGGTGCCGTCGCCGGTGCCGTCGCCCTGACGGGTCTGACCACGGTCGGCGCCGCCCCCGTACCCGCCGGAACCGTGAGCGCCGCCGGGGCCGGTACCACCACCGCCGGGGCCGTCACCGCGGACGACACCCCGCCGCCGGCCGTCGAGGACTTCGCGTACCCGGAGGCCGACAGGATCTTCAAGGAGCGCGGCATCAAGCTGAAGAGCGGCGACGGCCACATCCTGCTCGCCACCTGCGACAGCCGCCCCGGCCTGCTCGAAGTGAACGCCCGGGGCATGTCGACCACGGACCCGGTCGGCCACGGCCGGTTCTGCTTCCAGGTCACCGGCGCGACCGGCCGCCTGAGCCTCGAACTCCCCTCCGTCTACGGCGCCAAGGGCAACGACTACGCCGTACGCGTCGACATGCAGACGGGCACCGAGGCCAAGTCCTTCGACGTGCAGAAGAACAAGTGGACGCCGGTCGGGGAGACCGCCGACCCGCAGGAGCGCGTGTTCACCCTGCTGGAGATCACCGCCACGGCGTGACCCCCGGTCCGCGCTTCCCCGGCGCTACCGCCACCGCCACCGCCCGGCAGACGAAGGAAAGCCACCTCATGGTTCGCTCACGCCCACGCACCGCATGGACGGCCGGGACGGTCACCGCCGCCGCCCTCGCCGGCACCCTGTTGTCCGGCACGCCAGCCCCCGCCCTGAACGGCGACACCGCGCCCGCCGGCTCCTACGCCTTCACCGCCAAGCTGGACATCGGCAACGGCCAGCGCGCCTGCACCGGCGCCCTGGTCGACCCGTACTGGATCGTCACCGCCGCCGCCTGCTTCGCCGACAACCCTGCCCAACCGACAACCGTCCCCGCCGGCCCGCCCGCGCTCAAAGCCACCGCCACCGTCGGCCGCACCGACCTCACCACCACCACTGGCCAGGTCCGCGAGATCGCCGAGCTCGTCCCCCGCACCGACCGCGACCTCGTCCTGGCCCGGCTCGCCACCCCCGTCACCGACATCACCCCGCTCGCCGTGGCCACTACCGCACCCGCCGCCGGTGAGGACCTGCTGGTGACGGGCTATGGCCGCACCAAGGCCGAGTGGGTGCCCGACCGGCTCCACAGCGCCGCCTTCACCGTCGGCGCCGTCGACCCGACCGGCCTCGCCATCGCCGCCAAATCCCCCGCCGACGCCGCCGTCTGCAAGGGCGACACCGGCGGCCCCGCCCTGCGCAAGGTCGGCGACCGCTACGAGCTCGCCGCCGTCAACAGCCGCTCCTGGCAGAACGGTTGCCTCGGTGCCGCCCCGACCACGCACACCGGCGCGTACGAGACCCGGGTCGACGACCTCGGGGGCTGGATCCAGCAGGCCGTCTCCGCCTGGTCCGCCGTGGTCGCCGCCCGTTCCGGGGGCCGCAGCACCGTCTACAACCCGGACACCAGGACCGCCGAGACCTTCGCCCTGCGCAGCGACGGCGCCATGATCCACGCCTACAACACCAACGGCGAGGGCTGGTCCGGCTGGTACGTCCTCGGCGACGGCGCGCGGTTCACCGGTTCCCCGGCCGTCGTCCACAACCCGGTCACCAACACCCTCGACGTGTTCGCCACCGGCACCGACGGGTCCATCTACCGGGCGACGTGGAGCCGCGCCACCGGCTGGTCGGCCTGGACCATGACCGCCGACTGGAAGTTCCGCGGCTCCCCCACCACCGTCTACAACCCGGACACCCGGACCGCCGAGGTCTTCGCCCTGCGCGCCGACGGCGTCATGGCCCACCTCTACAACACCGAAGGGGCGGGCTGGCACGGCTGGTTCACCCTCAACCCCGGAGGCGCCTTCGTCGGCGTACCGGCCGTCGTCCACAACCCGGTCACCAACACCCTCGACGTGTTCGCCACCGGCACCGACGGGTCCATCTACCGGGCGACGTGGAACCGGGCCGGCGGCTGGACACCGTGGATCATGACCGGCACCTGGAAGTTCCGCGGCGTCCCCACCACCGTCTACAACCCGGACACCCGGACCGCCGAGGTCTTCGCCCTGACCACCGACGGCACCATGGCCCACCTCTACAACACCAACGGCGAGGGCTGGTCCGGCTGGTACGTGATCGGCCCCAGCGACTGGAAGTTCGCCGGCACCCCCGCCATCCTCCACAACCCGCTCGCCAACACCCTCGACCTGTTCGCCACCGGCACCGACGCCTCCATGTACCGGGCGACGTGGAGCCGCGCCACCGGCTGGTCGGCCTGGACCATGACCGGCAGCTGGAAGTTCGGCAGCTCCCCCGCCGCGGTCTACAACCCGGACACCCGGACCGCCGAGGTCTTCGGCCAGGGCACCGACGGCGTCATGGCCCATGCCACCAAGGCCGGCGACGGGGCCTGGTCCGGCTGGTCCATCGTCGGCCAGATCCCCACGACGGGCTGACCGCGACCGGTTGAGCGCACCCGTGACGTACCCGCCCGAGACGCCGTCAGGTCCAGGATTGGAGAACCACCCATGCTCCGCTCGCACCCGCGCTCCGCATGGACGGCCGGGACGCTCACCGCCGCCGCCCTCGCCGGCACCCTGTTGTCCGGCACGCCAGCCCCCGCCGTCAGCGGCGACACCGCACCCGCCGACTCCTACGCCTTCACCGCCAAACTGGACATCGGCAACGGCCAACGCGCCTGCAGCGGAGCCCTGATCGACCCGTACTGGATCATCACCGCCGCCTCCTGCTTCGCCGACAACCCCGCCCAACCGACAACCGTCCCCACCGGCCCGCCCACGCTCAAGACCACCGCCACCGTCGGCCGCACCGACCCCACCACCACGGGCCAGGTCCGCGACATCGCCGAGCTCGTCCCCCGCACCGACCGCGACCTGGTCATGGCCCGCCTCGCCACCCCCGTCACCGACATCACCCCACTCGCCGTCGCCACCACAGCACCCGCCCCGGGCGAGACCCTGCACGTCGCCGGCTACGGCCGCACCAAGGCCGACTGGGTGCCCGACAAGCTCCACACCGCGGCCTTCGGCGTCAACGGCGTCACCGCCACCGGCATCGCCATCACCGGCACCGCGCCGGCCGGAGCCGCCCTCTGCAAGGGCGACACCGGTGGACCGGCCCTGCGCGGGACCGGCAGCACCGCCCAGCTCGTCGCCGTCGGCAGCACCTCCTGGCAGAAGGGCTGCCTCGGCAGCGCCGAGACCACCCGCAGCGGCGCCGTCGGCACCCGCACCGACGACCTCGGCGACTGGATCAGGTTCCTCCGCTCCGGCACGATGCCGCCCCAGGCACCCGGCGTCCTGCGCTGGTTCCTCTCCGACTCCGCCCAGTCCAACGTCAACACCCGGGCCACGTTCGACTTCGGGAAGAGCCCGATGATCCCGCTGACGGGCAACTGGGACGGCACCGGCGGGGACACCCCCGGCGCCTACGACCCCACCACCGCCCGCTTCCACCTGACGAACTCGCTCGACGGCGGCCCCGCCACGATCGACCTCCCGTTCGGCGAGCCGGGCGACATCCCCGTGGTCGGCCGCTGGGACGGCGGCCGCACCAGCGAGGTGGGGACCTACCGCCCGAGCACCGCCGAGTTCCACCTGCGCCACCACGACGGCACCGTGACGACCTTCATGCTGGGCGACGGCGGCAACTGGAAGCCGATCGCCGGGGACTGGACGCACAAGGGCTACGACACCCCGGGGCTGTTCAATCCCGACACCGCCACCTTCTACCTCGTGAACTCCGACCACGACGGCGACGCCGACACCACGTTCACGTTCGGCGACAAGGGGGACACGCCCGTCGCCGGCGACTGGACCGGCAGCGGCACCACCCAGGTCGGCGTCTACCACCCCGCCGGCAGCGTCTTCCGCTTCCGCGGCGCCACCGCCGACGGATCCGCCGCCTCCGTCTCCTACGGCGACGGCGGGTTCCCGGTCACCGGCGACTGGAGCGGCAGCGGCAAGTCCACCCAGGGCATCGCCGTCCCCGGCCGGTAGCAGACCTCGCACACCCCTCGCACACCCCGCCCGGGCCGCCGGCGCGAAGCCGACGGCGGCCCCGCGGCCCGGCGGCCCCGACCGGCGGTCACCCACTCACCCGAAGAGGAATCCCCATGCCCCGCACGACCCCGTCCCGCTCCTGGCGCACCGGCGTACTCGCCGCGGCCACCGCCGCCGGCGTACTGGGCACCTGCACCCCGGCCGGCGCCGTGGTCGGCGACGCCGCGCCCGCCGACTCCTACGCCTACACCGCCCGCCTGGCGATCGGCGACGGCCTGCGCACCTGCACCGGCGCCCTGGTGGACCGCAACTGGGTGCTCACCGCCGCCTCCTGCTTCGCCGACGACCCGGCGCAGCCGCAGGCCCCGGCCGCCGGTGCGCCAAAGTGGAAGACCACCGCCACCGTCGGCCGCACCGACCTGACCACCTCCGGCGGCAAGACCTCCGAGGTCTCCGAGCTGGTGCCGTACCAGGGCCGTGACCTGGTCATGGCCCGCCTCGCGACGCCCGTCGACGGCATCGCCCCGATCGCGGTCGCCTCCACCGCCCCCGCCGCCGGGCAGCCGCTGCGGGTGCCCGGGTACGGGCGCACCAAGGACGAGTGGGCGCCGCTGAAGCTGCACACCGGCGCGTTCTCGCTCGACACGGTGAGCGCGACGAGCCTCGGCGTCACCGGCACGGGCGGCGCGGCGGTCTGCAAGGGCGACACCGGCGCCCCGGTGGTCCGCGAGACGGGCGGCAGGGCCGAGCTGGTGGCCGTCGCCTCCCGCTCCTGGCAGGGCGGCTGCCTGGGCGCCCCCGCCGGCGAGACCCGCACCGGCGCGTACGGCGCCCGGGTCGACGACGTCTCCGGCTGGGTCCAGCAGGTGCGGGCCAGGTCCTGGGGCTGGAAGACCCGGGCCCTGGTGCGCGGCGACGCCGACCTGTACCTCACGACCCGTCTCTACGACGGTTCGTGGACGCCGTACGAGGACGTCCAGGCGGCGGCCGGGAACATCGGCGGTGTGCGCGCCGTCTCCTCGGTCGGCATCGACGGCGACACCCACGTCCTCGCGCTCGGCGGTGACGGGCACCTGCACTACGCCGTCCACAACCTGGACGGCGGCTGGGGCCAGAAGTTCGTCGACCTCAACACCACCGTCGCCGACCTCGGCGGCATCACCCAGGTCTCCATCGCCAACGTGGACGGCGCCCTGCACATCGTCGTCGTGGCGAACGGGCGGCTCCTGCACAGCAGCCGCCCCGCGAACGGCCGGTGGAGCGTCTTCGGGGTGGTCACCGACGAGACCGGGCCGCTCACCGGCATCACGTCGATCGCCACCGCCGGCGTCCGCGGCGGGGAGCTGCACATCGCCGCCGTGTCCGGGGGGAAGGTCTCCCACACCCGTCGCTTCGCCTCCGGGGCCTGGTCCTCCTGGACGTCGGTCGCCGGGGCCGCCGGGGCCACCGCGCCGGTGACCGGCGTCGCCGTCACCCCGCAGGACAGGGACCTCGATGTCGCCGTCGTCACGAGCGGCGGGCAGTACCACACCGTGCGCTACGCGAACGGAAGTTGGCGGCCGTTCGACTCCCTCGCCGGCGCCGCCGGGACCAGCGTCAGCGCCGCGCCCGTCGACACCGACGCCCGGTTCGCCGTCACCACCGCCGACAACAGGGTGCTGCTGACCTCCCGTCACGGCGACGGCACCTGGACCGCCCCGGAGTACCTCGACCTCACCGCCGTGCCCGGCAACCACACCGGCACCTCGATCAGCGCCTCCCTCTGATCACGGCACCCGTCCGGCGGGTGTGCTCAGAGCAGCGCCAGCAGCGAGCCGGTGATGACCAGCGGGTAGTACTCGGGGAAGGCCTTGGTCTGGGGCGAC
>NZ_JBSFJC010000204.1:0-9764 GCF_053597855.1 Kitasatospora sp. NPDC001225 | reverse complement strand
ACATCATGGGCGCGCTGACCGAGTCGTACGCCAACGAGCCCGCCCCGTACGACTCCCCGGACTACACCGTCGGCGAGATGATCAACCTGGTCGGCCAGGGGCCGATCCGCAACATGTACAACCCCTCGCTCGTCAACAACGACCCGAACTGCTACTCGGCGTCGATCCCGCAGACCGAGGAACACGCGGCGGCCGGCCCGCTGAACCACTGGTTCTACCTGCTGGCCGAGGGCTCCAACCCGGGCGGCGGCAAGCCCACCAGCCCCACCTGCAACAACTCCTCCGTCACCGGCATCGGCATCAAGGACGCCGGCCGGGTCTTCTACGGCGGCATGCTGCTCAAGACCAGCGGCATGACCTACAAGCGCTACCGCACCGCCACGCTGACCGCCGCCAAGAGCCTCGACGCCACCTGCGCCTTCTTCAACCGCACCAAGGCCGCCTGGGACGCCGTCAGCGTCCCCGCCCAGAGCGGCGACCCGACCTGCACGCCGTCCGGCAACAACGACTTCTCGCTGTCGCTCGGCCCGGCGTCCGGCTCCGTCCAGCCCGGCGCCTCGACCTCGTCGACGGTGAGCACCGCCGTCACCTCCGGCACCGCGCAGACCGTCGGCCTCACCGCCTCCGGCCTCCCGGCGGGCGTCACCGCGAGCTTCAACCCCTCGTCGGTGCAGGCCGGTTCCTCCTCCACCCTGACCCTGTCCGCCTCCGCGGCGGCCGTGGCCGGGACCTACCAGATCACCGTCACCGGCACCGCCGGCGCCACCACCCACACCGCCCAGTACGGCCTGACGGTCGGCGGCGGGGGCAACCCCGGCGGGCCCGCGCCCGACATCGACGTCGCCAAGGTCCAGGCCCACCTGTCCCAGCTGAACACCATCGCCAACCAGAACGGCGGCCACCGCCGGGCGGGCAGCGCCGGGCACAGCCAGTCGATCGCGTACATCAAGGCCAAGCTGCAGGCGGCCGGCTACAACGTCACCGAGCAGACCTGCACCTCCTGCAGCTACCAGTCCAACAACCTGATCGCCGACTGGCCCGGCGGCCCGTCCGACCAGGTCACCATGTTCGGCGCCCACCTGGACAGCGTCTCGGCCGGCCCCGGCATCAACGACAACGGCTCCGGCTCGGCCGTCCTGCTGGAGAACGCGCTCGTGCTCGCCCAGCAGAACCCCAGCCTGACCCGGCACGTCCGGTTCGGCTGGTGGACCGGTGAGGAGCAGGGCCTCCAGGGCTCGCAGTCCTACGTCGGCCAGCTGAGCTCCGCCCAGCGCTCCGCGATCAAGGCGTACTACAACTTCGACATGGTCGGCTCGCCCAACGCCGGCTACTTCATCAACAACATCAACTCCGCGGCGTCGGCCCCGATGAAGGCCTACTGGGACTCGCTGAACCTCAAGCCGGAGGAGAACGTCGAGGGCCAGGGCCGCTCGGACGACTACTCCTTCCAGCAGGCCGGCATCCCGACCTCGGGCTACGCGGCCGGCGCCGATGCCACCAAGACCTCGGCGCAGGCGGCCAAGTGGGGCGGCACAGCGGGCCGTTCCTACGACTCCTGCTACCACTCGTCCTGCGACACCACCAGCAACGTCGACGCGACGGTGCTGAACCGCAACGCCGACGGCGTGGCGTACACCATCTGGAAGACCTCGGTCGGCGGCACCGCGCCCGCCAACGACTTCTCCCTCTCGGTGAACCCGACCACCGCCACCGTCAAGCCCGGTGACACCACCACGGCGACGGTCGCCACCTCGACCACCTCCGGCTCGGCCCAGACGGTCAACCTGACCGCCTCGGGCGCCCCGGCCGGCGTGACCGTCTCCTTCAACCCGTCCTCGGTGCAGTCCGGCGGCTCGGCGACGCTCACCGTCGCCACCGCCGCCTCGACCGCCACCGGCACCTACACCATCACCCTGACCGGGACCGGCTCGGCCACCCACAGCACCAGCTTCTCCCTGGTGGTGGGCAACGACTCGCCGAACCCGGGTGGCACCTGGACGCCCGGCACCACCTACCAGGCGGGCGACGTGGTGACCTACAACGGGGTCAGCTACCGCTGCCTCCAGGGCCACACCGCCCAGGTCGGCTGGGAGCCGCCGATCGTCCCGGCGCTCTGGCAGGCCGTGTGACCGGGGCGCGCTGACGCCCGGTGAAGCCGCTGCGCCGCGGTCCGTCGAGGGGGACGGACCGCGGCGCAGCCGTGCGCGGAGCGGGGGTGCGCCGAGCCCGCGCGGCGGCCTCAGCCGGGATGGAAGGCGACCCGGACGGTGGCGTCGAAGGGGAGGATCAGCCCGTTGCCGGTCTCCCAGGTCCAGGTCCGCGGGACCAGGAACATCCGGCCGCCGGAGAGGGCCAGCAGCCGCAGCCCCTCGTAGCGGTAGCGGAAGCGCGCGCCCTGGTCCACGTCCGGCAGCGCCGTCTCCCGCACCCCGGGCCACCCCAGGTGGAGGCGTTCGGGGGTGTCCAGGACGACCGCCGGGCGCCGGTAGAGGTGGTGGGCGAGGTCCTCGGCGTCGGCCGTCCCCTTCTGCTGGGCGTAGTCGCCGACCGCCCAGTACGAGCAGAGCACGATGATCGCCACGCTGACGCCCAGCGCCTCCCGCTCCCCGGTCAGCGGGTACGGTGCGCCGGTGCCGCGCACGTACATCATCCGGGCCAGGACCGCGAGCAGCAGCGCGCCGCCGATCAGCAGCGGGGTGCCCAGCGGGCCGGCGTCGAACACCTCGAAGCCGGCCAGGAGGCCGAGCACCAGCAGCGGGACGACCAGTGCGGCGACCGCCCAACAGGCCCGGCGCACCGTCCGGGCGCCGGCCCCGCGCTTCCCGGCCGCCCTGGTCGCGAGGTGGTAGCCCAGCGCGCCGACCAGCGCCCCGCACAGGGCGACCCCGGCCGGGAGGTAGAGCGCGGGGGAACTGCGGATCAGCAGGTCCTGGGTGGCGAAGCCGATCGTGCCGGCGTCGATGCCGAAGAAGGCGTAGAGCGAACTGGTGTAGGCGTAGCCGAAGAAGAGGAGCAGCGCGGTGAGGAGGGTGGTCGGGGCGATCCAGGTGGCGAGCCTGGTGAGCCAGTCGGCCCAGGAGCGCGGCTGCGGCTGCCGCTGCCCGTCCGGGGGTTCCTCCTCGGCAGGTCTCAGGGGGTGCTCCCGGCGCCGCTGGACGGGCTCGACCCGTAACTCGGGGTCGCGCCGTTGCCGGTGGTCGCCCCGTCGTCGGGGCTGACGACGACCACCGAGCCCGCGGCCTCGATCCGCTTGGAGGAGTCGTCGGCCGTCACCGTGAGGCAGACGGTCCGGTCCTTGGTCCCGGGCTTCCACTGCGGGAGCCGGAAATCGACCAGCTCGGTCTTGCCGTCGGTCACTTGCACCTGCTGCGACGCGGGGGTGGCGTACGACGTGCTGCCGCACTCGGCGACCTTGCTGATCACGGCCGTGAAACTGGTCTTCGACGGGAAGGACAGGGTGATCCGGGCCCTGTTGTCGATGCCCTGGACGCTCGCCGAGGGCTCGCCCGCGGTCCGGAACCCGCCCTGGTCCCCCTCGTCCTTGGTCCGCTGGTCGTCCGGCAGGCCCGAGCCGCTGCTCTGGCCGTTCCGGGTGGCGCCGGCCGACCCGGATCCGCCACCGCCGCCGCACGCCGCGAGGACCGGGACGAGCAGGGCGGCCGCCAGCCACCGGCCCGCCGGGCTGGTCCCGCCGCTTCCGAAGTGCCGGGTCCCAGGCATGCGTTCTCCCATCCGCGCGGCGAGCAGGGACCGGTCGGCCCCGCCGCACCGTACCCGTGCGGGTACGGCCGGTCGGGCCGCCGCGCCGCCCCCGGCCGGGTCGGCCAGCCGTTCGGCGCAGCCGGACGGGCCGCTCGCTGGCATAGAGTCGGACCGCAACCGACGAACCGTCAGCAGAGCGGAAGGACACGACCTGTGAGCACCGAGACCCGTCCGGTACCGGAGCTGGCCGCGGAGGTCGTCGAGCGGTGGCGGGCCGAGGAGGCCGAGCTCGTCGACCTGCTGGCCCGGACCCAGCGCGGTGTCGGCGGCGTCGCCGCCTTCCGGCTCGGCCCGGCACCGACCGTCCTGGTCACCGACCCGGCCGCCGTGCAGCACGTCCTGGGCCACCACCCGGACCGGTACGTCAAGCGCTCGCACCGCGCCCGGATGCTGGTCGGGGACGGCGTGCTGTCCGCCACCGGCGACCCCTGGAAGCGCCAACGGCGGGTGCTGCAGGCGCAGTTCACCGGCACCGGGATGCGCCGCTACGAGCGGCGGATCGCCGAGGCGGCGCGCCGCACCGCCGAGCGCTGGGAGGGCTACCGGCGCAACGGGGAGGCCTTCGACGTCGGCGAGGAGATGCGCGGCTTCGCCCTGGACACCGTCTGGCGGGCGCTCACCGGGCTGCCACTGGACGACCGGACGGACCGCGAACTCCGGTCGGTGGAACGGGTGGTGGCCGCGATGCCGACTCTGCCCACCAACGCGGCGGACGCCCGGGACGCGGTCGCCGAGGACCTCGCCCGGATCGACGCGGTGGCACACGCGGCGATCGACGCGGCGCGCTCGGCCGGCCCGACCGAGGAGCCCGGCGTGCTCCGGGTGCTGCTCGACGCGGGCGAGCAGGACCCCGGGTACACCGACCGGTTGATCCGCGACGAGCTGGTCACCCTGCTCGTCGCCGGCCACGAGACCACGGCCACCACGCTCACCTGGCTCTTCCTGCTGCTCGACCGCCACCCCGAGGCCCGGACGGCCGATCCGCAGGCGCTGGTGAGCGAGACGCTGCGGCTCTACCCCTCCGCCTGGCTGCTCCCCCGGCACGCCGTCGAGGACGACGTCATCGCCGGGCACCGCATCGCCGCCGGGACGGACGTGCTGGTCTGCCCGTACCTCACCCACCGCGACCCGGCGCTCTGGCCGGACCCGGAACGCTTCGACCCCGCCCGCTTCGCCCACGGCGCGGACCGCCCCGGGCAGCTCGGCGCCTACTTCCCGTTCGGCCTCGGCGCCCGCGCCTGCCTGGGCACCCGGTTCGCGCTGCGCGAGACCACGGCGCTGCTGGAACTCCTGCTGCCGATGGGACCGTTGACGTTCCGCTCGCGGCCGACGGGGGCGGCGTACAGCATCACCGTACGGCCGGACGGGCCGACGCCGGCGGTGCTGGGCTGAGGCCTTCCTGCGGTGTGGCGCTGCCCGACCGCGGGTGCTCCGACCGCGGGCCGTCCGGCCGGGCGGGCAGGAAGCCGTCGGCGAGCTCCTCGCCGGCCAGGGCGGCGTCGACCCGGGCACTGATGTGGGCCCGGGTGGTCGGGCAGTCGAGCGGGCGGTCCCGACTGCACAGCAGCATGTGGGTGAGGACGGCCGCGGCGTGCTCCAGCCGGCGGGCGCGCTCGAGCATCCCGTCCCGCTGGGCGTGCAGCAGCGCCGTGCGGTCGGCCGCCCGCTCGCTGGCCAGGACGGCGGCGGTCCCGCTGACCGGGATCATCCCGTCCACGTGCCAGAGCTGGACCAGGGCGAGGCGCTCCAGCGACTCCCGGTCGTAGTAGCGGACCCGGCCGCGGCGGGCGGCGGGGGCGATCAGGCCGCACTCCTCGTAGTAGCGCAGGGCGGGCACCGAGAGGCCGAAGGCCGCCGAGACCTCGGTGATCGAGTGGAGCTCCGCCATCCGCCGCCGCCTCCTTCGGGGTTGCGCCCAGGCCGAGTTGGGCTCGGCCGGGTGCGCCGGGACCGGGTTGCGCTCAAGCGCGCTTGAGCGAGAACGCTTAGGCAAGCCTAACCTCCCATCGAAGCGAAGGGCTTGCTCCCCATGCCGCTCACCGACCCGACGGCCACCACCGCGTCGGCCACTGCGACCGCCACCGCACCCGCCCCCTCCCGCACCCCACGGGCCGCCGGGGCCCTGCTCGTCCTCGGTTTCGTCCTGCTCAGCCTCAACACCCGGGTCGCGTTCGGGCAGATCGGGCCGCTCGCGCCGGTCGCCGGCTGGGGCCCGGGCACCGTGACCCTGCTCGCCCTCCTGCCGCCGCTGTGCATGGGCCTGTTCGCCCCGCTCGGCGCCCTGGCCCGGCGGCGGCTCGGCGAGGAGCGCGGGCTGTTCTGGGCGAGCGTGCTGCTGCTGGCCGGGGCGGTGCTGCGGACGGCGGGCCTGCCCGGGCTGTACGCGGGCACGGTGCTGGTGGGCGTCGCGGTGGCGGTGGTGAACGTGCTGATCCCGGTGTTCGTCCGGGCCCGCTTCGCGCCCCGGCGGATCGGCACCATGACGGGCGTCTACGCGCTGTCCATGGGCGCCGGTTCGGCGGTCGTCGCCGCGCTGGTCGCGCCGGTCGCGGGCACCTGGTCCTGGCAGGCCGCGATCGCGATCGCCGTCGTCCCGGCGGCCCTGGCGGCGGCCGGCCTGGCGCCGCAGCTGCGGGTCGCGCGGACGCCGGCCGGGCCCGTCGCACCCGCGGGGCGCCGCCGGGTCGGGCGGACGGCGCTCGCCTGGAGCCTGACGGCCTTCTTCGGCGTCCAGACCCTGGTCTTCTACGCGACGCTGGCCTGGCTGCCCACCGTCCTGGTCGACGCGGGCCTGAGCCGGACCGCCGCCGGCACCGACCAGGCCGTGCTGATCCTCGGCCTCGCCGTCGGCGGCTTCCTCGCCCCGACCCTGGCCGCCGCCCGGAGCGACCAGCGGCCGCACATCCTGGGCGTGGCGGCCGTCTGCGTCCTCGGCCTGCTCGGCCTGGTGCTCGCCCCGGCCGGCGGGGCGCCGGTCTGGGCCGCCGTCCTCGGCATCGGCATGGGCGGCGGACAGGCGCTCGCCGCCGTCCTGTTCGCCCGTCGGGGCACCGACCCGGACCACGTCGCCGCGCTCTCCACCATGGCCCAGACCTGGGGCTACCTGCTCGCCGCCACCGGCCCCGCGCTCGCCTCCGCGCTCCACACCGCGAGCGGGTCCTGGGCGGCGCCGCTGCTCGCGATGGCCGGTCTGGTGGCCGTCGGCTGCGTCCTCGGGCTGCGGGCGGGCCGCGCTGTCACAAAGCCGCGCCGCGATCCGTCGGACCGGTGAGCGGGTGGCCGCACGGTCCAACCGGTCGAGCGGTCACCCGCTCATCCGCTCATCCGCGAGAAGAGGAACACCACGATGAACGCCCGTCCGATCACCGCCGAGGTCCCGCTGCGCCCGCGCATGGCCCAGGACCCGGTGCAGCTCGTCCCCGAGCTCGCCGAGGTCTCGGCCGCACTGTTCAAGGCCACCGGCAACCGGTCCGTCCCCCGCAGCACCATCAGCCTGGTCCAGCTGCGGGCCGGCCAGATCGCCGGCAGCACCTACCTGACCGTCCTGCACACCGGCTTCCTCCGCAGGGCCGGCGAGTCGGAGGAGCGGATCGCCTCGGTGGCCGGCTGGCCGGACTCCCCCTGGTTCACCGCCCCGGAGCGCGCCGCGCTCGCCCTGGTCGAGGCCGTCCTCCAGCCCAACCCGCACGGCGAGCGGGTGTCGGACGCGCTGTACGCCGAGGTCGCCGGGCACTACGACGACACGGCCCTGACCACGCTCATGCTCGCCATCGGCCAGGTCAACTTCTTCACCGCCATCGCCCTGGTCGCCAAGCCCGTGCCCGGCCGCTCCTTCACCGACCCCTGGGCCTGACCGGCCCCTACGGCCCGCCCGGCCGATCGCCGGGCGGGCCGTCCCGCTGTCGACCGATCACCCGTCCCGGCATAGGCTGGTCCGCGCCCGAACGGACCTTCGTCCGGTCATCGGGCCGGCGGGCCGACATGCCGGAGGGGGCGTGCCCGCCACCACGGAGGATCGCAGGGGGGACGGAAGCATGTTCGAGGAGCACAGGGACAACCGGCACGACGAGCACGCCGGGCACGCCGGGCACGAGCAGGACGGCCGACTCGCCGATGTCGAGATCGAGTACGACCAGTACGACGATCTGGACGACCTCGACGGGCATGACGGGCACGACGACGGGGCCCCGCGCAGCTCGACCACGCGCCGGGTCGTGATGGTCGCCGCCGGCGGGGTGTTCGCCGCCCTGCTGGCGGTCGGCGGCTACGGCGCCTACAACGTGCTGAACGCCGTGACGGACAACGGCCCGGCCGGTGGCGGCCACCAGGGCGCCGGCACCGTGGCGAAGGCCCCGCAGGAGCCGCCGACCGCCGAGCAGGCCGAGTCGACGGCCAAGGAGTTCCTGGCGGCCTGGAGCCGCGGCGACATCCCGGCCGCCGCCGGCCTGACGGACCGGCCGGAGACCGCCCGCGCCGCACTGGCCACGTTCCACGAGCAGGTGGGCGCCCGCTCGCTCGCCCTGACCGGGACGGGCCCCGCGAAGGCCGACGGCCCGAGCGAGCCGGCCCTCGGCTTCCGGGTGAAGGCGGAGTTCGAGGGCACCCCGGACGCCTGGGAGTACGACAGCGTGCTGAGCGTCGTCCGGTCCCAGGACGGGCGGCCCGTGGTGCGCTGGAAGCCGTCCGTGATCCACCCCCAGCTCACCCCGGGCCGGACCATCGGGGTGCAGGAGACGCCCAACCCGGTGTCCAAGCCCACCGACCGCAAGGGCCGACCGCTCGACACCTTCCCGTCGCTGCGCGCCGTCCTCCCCCAGATCGCCCCGCCGGACGGCGCGGCCGCCACCACCGGACGGGCCGTGGTGCTCTCGGGCGGCGGCGAGTCGGAGCCGCTGTTCGTGCTGACGCCGCCGAGCGCCCCGGTGGTCAAGCTGACCCTGGACGCCGACCTCCAGCAGGTGGCCGAGGACGCCGTCAAGCAGCAGGCGGCGAACGGCAATCCGGCCTCGCTGGTGGCCGTCCAGCCGAGCACCGGCCACATCCTGGCGATCGCCAACGCCCCGCAGGGCGGCTTCAACCGCGCGCTCGCGGGCGGCCAGGCACCCGGCTCGACGATGAAGGTGATCACCTCGGCCGCGCTGCTGGAGGCGGGCGTGCGCCCGGACACCGTGGTGCCGTGCAAGGAGACCACCTACTCCCCGCGCGCCTGGCACAACGACGAGAGCGGCGACTTCCCGTCCTACACGCTCGCGGACGACTTCGCCCGCTCCTGCAACACCGGCTTCATCGACAAGGGCCTGGAGAAGCTCCAGCCCGGCACCCTCGGCACGGTGGCCCGCGACCAGTTCGGCCTCGGCCTGGAGTGGCACATCGGCGTCCCGAGCCGGGACGCCACCATCCCGACGCCCGGGAACAAGGACGAGGCCGCGGCCGCGTACATCGGCCAGGGCCGAATCCAGGTCAACTCGCTGGTGATGGCCTCGGTCGCCGCCACCGTGCAGAACGGGACGTTCCGCCAGCCCGTGCTGCGCGAGGACGCCAAGCGCGTGACGGCGCCGAGCAGGCTCCCCGCCGACGTCGCCCGGGACCTGCGCGCCATGATGGCCAAGACCGCCACCCAGGGCACCGCCCGTACCCCGATGGCCGGCCTGTCCGGCCAGATCGGCGCCAAGACCGGCACCGTCGAGGCCGGCGGCCAGGCCACCAACAGCTGGTTCATCGCCTACCGCGGCGACCTCGCCGTCGCCGCCGAGGTCGAGGGCGGCGGGCACGGCTTCAGCGCGGCGGGCGTGGCCGCGGCCCAGGTGCTGAAGGCGGGCGGCGGAAAGGGCTGAGGCCCGGTCCGGCGCGCACCGCCCGCGCGCCGCGACCGCACCGCCCGCGCACCGCACCGCACCGCACCGCCCCGTACCGTCCCGCCGTCGGGTGCGGCGGGCGCCGGGCCGACACGCGGAGGGCTTCACGCGCACGTCACGGAAAGTCACGTGATCGCCGCTGATAGT
>NZ_JBSFJC010000203.1:0-9845 GCF_053597855.1 Kitasatospora sp. NPDC001225 | reverse complement strand
GCCGCGTTGTCGTCGGTCGCCAATGCTCCGCAGTGGCTCCCTCCTCCGCCTTGCGATGCACGCACCCCAACGCCGCCCCGCCCGCCCTCCGGGCGGACGACGGGAGTTTGAAGACAGGCCCTAGCGCCCGTCCTCGAACTCGGGTCCGCGGGGCCCGTACGGCCGGGCGGAGCAGGGTCCGCGGGCCCGTACGGCCCGGGCCGTCGGCCGCCGCCGCAGGGCCCGGGATGCGGGTTCCGGCCGTCAGGGGTTGAGCGGGCGGCATCGGACAGGCAGGCTGGGGAGGGGCGGGCCCCAACCTCGGCGGTGGGGAGCGCGGGCGGGGGCGGGCGTGGTTGGATGCGGTCGTAGCGTGGAACACCGACCCGGGGCACCGGGCCCGGGCGCCCTCCGAGGCGGTACGGGCACGGTGGCACGGGACTTGAGCGGACGACGACGGCAGGGACGAACGTGAGGATCTTCCACCGGGCACGGCACCGGCCGTCCGCCACCTGGCGGCAGACGACCGACCGGGCCTTCACGCTGATCGGCGACGGCCGCTACGAGGACGCCGGCGCCCTGCTGGTGATGGCCGCCGACCTGGAGCCGTGGCTCTCCGACTCCTGGTTCAACCTCGCCCTGCTGCACAAGTTCCGCCGGGACTGGGAGCAGGCCCGCTCGGCCGGCCTGCGCGCCGTCGCCCTGCTGGACCGCGAGCACGGCGCCCCGGACTGGTGGAACCTCGGCATCACCGCCACCGCCCTCCAGGACTGGCCGCTGGCCCGCCGCGCCTGGCAGGCGTACGGGCTGAAGCTGTCCGGCGGCCCCGGCGCGCAGCCGGACGGCCCGGTCAGCCTGGACCTCGGCACCACCCCGGTGCGGCTGTCCCCGGACGGCGAGTCCGAGGTGGTCTGGGGCCGCCGGCTGGACCCGGCCCGGATCGAGGTGCTGTCCATCCCGCTGCCCTCCTCCGGCCGCCGCTGGGGCGAGGTGGTGCTGCACGACGGCGCCCCGCACGGCGAGCGGGTCACCGACGGCGTCGCCTACCCGGTGTTCGACGAGATCGAGTTGTGGGCGCCCTCCCCGGTGCCGACGTACGTGGTGCTGCTGCAGGCCGCCACCGCCGGGGACCGGGACGCGCTGGAGCGGCTGGTCGCCGACGCCGGCTACGCGGCCGAGGACTGGACCTCCTCGGTGCGGCTGCTGTGCCGCGCCTGCTCGGAGAGCCGGATGGCCTCCGACGACGGGGTCGCCGCCCACCACGACCCGCACGACGACGGTGACGCCGCCCACCCCGGCCACCTCAGCCACCTCAGCCAGGGCGGCGCGGCCGGGATGTCCTGGCTGGTCGAGCGCGAGTGCGGGATCGCCGCCCCGGCCCACCTGGTGCGCACCCTGCTGGACCGCTGGGTCGCGTCCGCCCCGGGAAGCCGGGCGTACCGGGACCTCGAAGAAGTGTGCTGAGTACCCTGGTGAGGTAACGCGTACACCGACGGAAGCGGAAGACATGGCGGAGCAGGCCGAGCAGCACGAGCACGAGCACGACGTGGAGGGGACGGCGGCCGAGACGCCCGTGAAGGTGATCGGTGAGGAGCCCGACCTCAGCAAGGGCACCGCCCGCCCGATCACCGTCGTCGGCAACCCGGTGCTGCACCGCGAGGTCAAGGACGTCACCGTCTTCGACGGCGAGCTGTCCGCGCTGATCGACGACATGTTCCAGTCGATGTACGCCGCCGAGGGTGTCGGCCTCGCCGCCAACCAGATCGGCGTCGACCTCAAGGTCTTCGTCTACGACTGCCCGGACGACGAGGGCGTGCGCCACATCGGCCACGTGATCAACCCCGTGCTGGAGGAGTACCCGGCCGACCGCCGCCGCGTCCTGGACGACGGCAACGAGGGCTGCCTCTCCGTCCCGACCGCCTACGCCGAGCTGGCCCGCCCGGACTACGCCGCGGTCACCGGCGTCGACAAGGACGGTCAGCCGATCCGCGTCGAGGGCACCGGCTTCTTCTCGCGCTGCCTCCAGCACGAGACCGACCACCTCTACGGCACCCTCTACATCGACAAGCTGTCGAAGCGGGACCGCAAGGACGCCCTGAAGCAGATGGCCGAGGGCACCCCGAAGTACGCGACCGTGGCGAACGACTGACGGTCCGTCGCACGCGAGGGCCGGGACACCGCTGGTGTCCCGGCCCTCGGCGTTCCGTGGGGCGGTCCGGTACGGGGGAGCGGCTCAGGACTCGCCGTGCTGGCCGCGGGAGAAGATGGTCGGGCTGCCGGGGAGCTCCGGGTTCGCGCCGAGGTGGTCGGCCAGGTCGCGCACCCCCTCGGCGAGCGAGACCGCCGGCCGGTAGCCGAGGCCCTGGAGCTTGGAGATGTCGCCGACCAGCCGGTAGGTGTCGTCCTCGATCTCCGGGATCACGCTGACCTCGGGCGTGACGCCGGTGGCCTCCCCGATCGTGTTGACGAGGTCGCGCATCGAGACCTCCGTACCGGAGCCGATGTTGAACACCTCGCCCAGCTCGGCCCGGTCGGCGATCGTCAGCAGCCCCTGGACCAGGTCGGTGACGTGGACGAAGTCGCGGGTCTTCCGGTCGATGTCGCCCACGATCTGGATGGGCTGGTGGTTGAGGTGCCAGCGCAGGAACCGGCCGACCTCGACCATCGCCTCGTGCGGGTTCTCACCCGGCCCGTAGACGCAGAACGGGCGGCCGACCACCACCGGCAGACCGCAGGCGCGGTGGAGCGCCAGGCAGGTGATCTCGCCGCTGAGCTTCGACGCGCCGTACGGGACGAAGGGGCGGGTCGGGTGGTCCTCGTCCATGGGGAATTTCCGCGGAGTTCCGTAGACGGACGCGGACGAGACGTAGACGACCCGGCGGACGGACGCCTTGAGGAGGGCCTCGGCGAAGATCAGGGTGCCGAGTGCGTTGATCTCGAAGTCGAGGCGCGGCTGCGTCACCGACAGCGTGCCGTTCGCGTTCGCGGCGACGTGGAAGACCAGGTCGGCGTCGTCCACGGCCTCGGCGACGGCGTCGACCTCGCGGATGTCCAGCAGGTGCAGGGTGGTCCCGGACGGCGCCGAGATGCTCGTCGCGGTCCGGGCGTTGTCGATGATCGCCACCTCTTTCCCGAGAAAGAGAAGGGCGCTGGTCAGGTGCCTTCCGACGAAACCCAATCCGCCCGACACCAATACCTTGTCGTATTCTTCGAGCATATTATCGATATATCAAGCCTCGAACATATTCGCGATCCGGGAATTCGGAATCGCGTCCGTCCGGGTGAAAATCAGGCGGACAGGTGTTCTCCCGGTTCGTGGTGCTCCGGCTCGTGGTGCTCCGGTTCGTGGCGTTCCGGCTCCGTGTCGAAGGCGCGGAAGAGCGAGAGGTCGGGGGTGCGGCCGCGGATCGCGGTCCAGGCCTCGTCGAAGTCGCGCCGGACCCCGGCCGGCGGCCACGGGGCGGGCCGCAGCTCCGGGGGGAGGAGCGGGTCGAGCTCCAGGGCGTGGGTGAAGGCCTCGGCCAGGCGCAGCGCGGTGGCGACGAGTTCGACGGAGCCGCGGTCGGGGCCGAGGGGCTCCTCGGCCAGTGCGTCGGCGAGGGGCCGGTAGGCCTCGACCGTCCCGGCCGCGGGCCAGAGGTGCTCGGCGGTGGCGGCGGGGCCGGTGAAGCCCCGGCCGGTCAGGCGGGTGGCCTCCGCCGTGACCAGGTAGGCGTCGACGGTCGCCGCCGAGGCCTCGGCGGCGAGTTCGTCGAGCAGGTCGTGCGGGCTGACGTAGGCGCCAGGGGCGAGCGGGGCGGCGCCGAGCCGGGTCAGCGCGGTGCGCAGGGCGTCGCGTTCCGCCCGGTGCCGCTCGGGGACGGAGAAGGTGTAGAGGCGCCACAGTCCGTCCCAGGGGGCGCGCCCGGCGTCCTGGGCGTAGGCGAGCGCGACGAACCGGACGTCCAGGTCCGAGCGGAGCCGGCCCGCGTCGGTCAGGACGAGCCGGCCCTTGCGGCCCCGCCCCTCCTGCCGCAGGACGCCCGCCGCCTCCAGCCGCCGTACGGCCAGCCGTACCGGCTGGTCCGACAGGCCGGCCGCCGCGGCGACGTCGTAGACGTAGTCGAGCGGGGCGGTGCCCTGCGGGTCGAAGCAGGCCTCGACGACCGTGCGCGGCGCGGGTCGGTACGGCGCGGCGTTGTCTGCGGACACGGGAGACCTCGGTTCTCGATCACGGGGCCCGGGGCTGGGGCCGTCCGGTCAATGTGCCACATCCGGCACGCGGGGCCTCAGGCGCCTTCCCAGGGGTAGCCGTGGCGGCGGAAGGCCGAGGCGATGGCCGCCTTCCCGCCCTCGACGTCGTCGTCGAAGAGGACCCGGCCGACCGGCGACTCGATCCGCACCTTGCCGCCGTGGCGGAAGACGCCGCCGACCTGGTCCCGGGTGATCACCCGGCTGTCGTCGCCCTCGACGACGGTGATGCTCTCGTCCGAGATGCGCAGCGTGGCGGCGTGGTAGGTGACGAACATCCCGACCACGAGCCCGACGGCGGCGAGCGCCACCGGTCGGCCGATCACCATGGCCGGGGAGGTGAACGAGCCCAGGAAGCGCACGGTGTCCGCGTAGGGGATCGGGTGCCGGGCGGCGAACTGGAGCAGCCACGGGACGGCGAAGCCGAGGCCGGCGCCGACCGCGCCGCAGAAGGCCCAGATGACCACCTTGGTGTCGAGGGGCATCCGGAGCTCGGTCACGGCGGACTGGGCGCCGGTATCTTTCGTCATATGTACGACCGTAGCAGATTCGATAGTTTCAGGGCATGGTCGGAGGCGCTCCAGGGCGGGGCGGCGGCCCCGGTGTCACGTTTCCGACGGCTCCCCGGTCCATCTGTCGGGCGCGGTGGCCGCAGTCCGCGCCGCCGACCGAGAGAGGGGACATGACCATGGAGACCCTGACCGTCCGACGCGTCATCGCCGCACCGATCGAGGACGTGTTCGACTGGTGCGCCACCACCACCAACTACACCCGCTCCCCGCTCATCCTCCGGGCCCGCCTGGCCCGGCCGGGCGCCGGTGCGCCGTACGGCGTGGGGGCGGTACGGGTGCACACCTGGGCGATCGGCTGGTTCCGCGAGCGGGTCACCGCGTACAACCGGCCGTACGGCTTCGACTACACGGTCGAGCGCAGCCTGTCGCCGTCCCGGCACGAACTCGGCCGGATGACCTTCACCGAGGTCCCCGGCGGGACGGAGGTCGCGTGGACGACCACCTTCCAGGTCCGCCTGCCCTTCGGCGCGGCCCTCACCAGGGCCCTGGCCAAGCCGGTCATCGCCCACACCTTCGGCCGCATCCTCGCCGCCGCCGACGCCGACCTCACCGGCGGGCGGCGAGCCGGGTGACGGTGGGCGCCGGCGGCGGGGCGGCGAGTCCGGCAGGGCAGGGGATGGTCGGCAAGGTGCGGTTGGGGCAGGTGATCGCGTAGTGGCCCGACCAGCGGCTGCCGGAGACCCAGCGGGACCACACCACGTCGGAGGCGGCGGCCAGTTGGGCGATCGCGTGGCGATGGCGGGTGGGGAGCGGGGGCCAGGGGTCGCCGTCAGGGGTGTGCTCCGCGTAGCGCTCCGCCAGCCAGTCGGCCGCGTCGGCCGCCGTCGTCCAGGTGCCCCGGATCTGGGCGGCGGGTCGCAGGAGCCACCAGCCGGTCATCATCGGTGGAAGCCCTGAGGTTCTGAAGCCGCCCCCTTCGACCGGTCGGGGCTCGGACTCCTTGGCGAGGAGCCGGCCGTCGCCGGCCCAGGCATAGCCGTGGAAGTGCAACTGCGCTGCTCCTCGGAGGTGCTGGGCCCCGGTCGCCGCCCGCACGGGACTGCGGGCGGCGACCGGGGAGGCGGGACGTCAGGCCGAGAGGCCGAACCGCGCCGGGTCGATCCCGGCCTCGGCCAACTCCTCGGCGGTGAACACCAGCGGCTCCCGGTCGGGGCGCTTGCTGTCGCCGAGGGCGAAGACACCCGGGGCCTGCGGCACGACGCCGAGGATCACGCAGGTCTCGGTGCCGTCGTCACCGCCGCCCTGGTTGCCGCCGCACGCGCGGTTGAACCGGACCTGGGAGAGGTCGAGGTCGTACAGGTCGTGATCGGCCATCGTCTTCACCTTCCGATGTCGCTTCGGGGCAGCGCGGAACGGCCCCGTCCCGCCCGGGAGTCGGGCGGAAGAAAGAGGAGGGGAGGTCCGTCAGCGCCGGAGGCTGATGCGGGTGTTGAGCAGGTCGGCCGGCACCTGGCGCGGGGGAGCGTCGGGCTCGAACAGGGGCCGGACCAGGGCCCGGCCGTCCTGGGCGCCGACCACCTCGACCAGGCGGCCGGTCACCAGGTCCTTCCGCAGCGGGTTGCCGTCGATCCGCGCCATGAGCTCCGCGTGCGTACGGCGGTGCGGAATCTCGGCCGACTGTGCGGAACCCGCAGTGGACATGGACGACTCCCGTGACTTTCGATTCGCGTCGATGAGTCACCAAGGTAGGGCGGGAATCGGGTGCTACCTACCCGGTTTCCCGTTGGCGAAAGAACTCGTCCCGGATTCCTTCGACCAGTGCGCGCATTTCATCTCCATGGAGCGCCACGGCGTCAAATCTGGAGAATGTCGAGACGTAGAGACTTACGTCCCTCGGATCGCGAGTGGTGATCTCGGAACGGAAACTCGGCCTTGGCCTCGTCGGATATGCCGAGCGCGGTCAGGATGAGGTCCACGTCCTGCACGCTCGGCAGGGTCTTGCCGTTCTCGATCTTCGAGAGCTTGGCCGGAGACATGGAAGCCCTGCGGGCGACGGTCTCGGCTGTCTTGTCCGAGGCGATCCGCAACGCCCGCAGGGCTCTGCCCAGATCGTTCTGTCGTTCTCCGCTCAAGCTGCCGTGTACTCCCGGAAGGGCACGGCGTTCGCCAGGGCGGTCTCCCGGTACCGGCGGTACTCGTCCAGGTGGTCTTCGGGGAGCAGTTCGGCGCCGAGGAACTGTCCGGCGTCGGTGTAGTGCATCCGGTAGACGCGTGCATCGTCGAACAGCCAGAAGTCGTGGCCGGGGAGGCCAGGTACTTCCTGGTGAGCCGTGTCGATGATGCCGATGGACTCGCCGGCCTTGATGTTGCCGGGGTAGGACGCCAACTCGTACCGGAGGTAGTCCGACAAGGGGGACCGGAGGACGTGCACCCGGGCCACCTGCTTGCCCAGGTCCGTCATCGAGCGGACCCAGGGGTTGTCGGAGGACTCGGGTGGCAGTCCCTTGCCGGCGAGGAAGTCGGCGAACTCCTCGCGCTCCTCGTCCACGTCGTAGACGGCCAGCGTTTCGAGCCGGAAGGCCGTCCGTTCGAAGGTCTCGAAGAGGCGGCCGAAGTCTTCACCCTTGAGCACGGAAGTATCCCTCCAGGACAGCGGCGGGGATCACGACCGCCGACTCGCCGTCCGACAGGTTCAACTCCGCCAGGCGGCGCGGATCGGTGATCACGTATCCCTGGGCCACGTAGTCCCCGTTCTCGGTGCCCCAGAGGGTGGGGCAGTTGCCGTTTTTGCAGGACCCTTCCCCCGACAGCCAACGCAGCATCATGTGCCTCCAGTCGCCAGTGGTTCCTGTCTCGGTCGATGCTCCCGATCCATCGTGCCCAGGGTCAAGAACCTGATCTTTCCAGAACGGGAAAGCGGCCGGGCCGTCCCCGCCCGGCGTGAACGCCGGGCGGGGACGGGGGAGTTCAGGGCTGCGGGGCGGTGGTGGTGATGGTGATCAGGTGGGAGGTCCAGTCGGTCATCTCGCCGACGTAGAGGGTGACGCTCCAGCTGTCGTTGCGGGAGAGGCAGGTGGCGATGCCCTGGCCGCCGCCCGGCCCGATGCAGATCCGGATGAAGTCCCGGTGGGCCTCCCGGACGGGGAGCTTGCGGACGCGCTCCCAGAGGACGGGAAGGGCGTGGTCGAGGCTGGGGAAGTCGGTGGGGAGCATGACGCCGGCGATCCCGGCCCGGACGGCGCTCACGCGGCGTCCGCCTCGGGGGAGACGTGGCACCAGACGAACTTCCCGACGCCACCCTTGCGCGGGCAGCAGCCCCACTGGGTGGCCAGCTGCTGGACGAGGGACAGGCCCCAGCCGGTCTCGGCGGAGGTGGAGGCGGGGCGGAGGGAGGGCTTCTCGCTGTCGGCGTCGTGCACCTCGATGCGGAGGGTGTCGTCCGGGAGGAGCCGGAAGCGGACGAAGATCAGCCGGTCGCGCGGGGCGTGGCAGTGCCGGACGGCGTTGGTGACCAGCTCGCTGACCAGCAACTCCCCGGTGAAGACGAGGAGTTCGCCGGAGGGGTGGGGGAGGAGGAAGTCGTGGAGCTCCCAGCGGGCGGCGCGGGGGGCCTTGCGGTGCCGGGGCAGCCAGCAGGTCCGCTCGGCGGGGGTGGGGGAGGGGGAGAGGTCTTCAGGCATGGCGGGGCCACCTATGGAGTGAGCAGGTGAAAGCGGCTGAAGGGGGCATGGGGATGCCCGGTAGCTAGTCCGCCATGGTCACGTGTTGTCGCTGGCGAACTACTTTGAGTAGCATGCTCCTGGAATCTTCTGGAGCGCAAGTCTTCACTTTGGAAGCCGGGCAAGATTGTTGTTGGTGGCGCGGCCGGGGCAGACTGGCAGACCACAGACGAGGGGAGGTCGTGACGGTGCCTGTGAACAGGAACCCGACGGTTCGACAGCGACGGTTGGCTCGAACTCTCAAGGAGCTCCGAACCGAAGCGAATCTGACCATGGCTCAATCGGCTCGCCACCTCGACTGCGCTGAGAGCAAGATCAGTCGCATCGAGGCTGCGCAGTCAGGTATTCGGCTGGTGGACCTCCGACTGCTGCTCGACCTATACGGGGTGGCGAACCCGGAGGCCAGGGGCAGGTTGGAGATTCTGTCTCGCGAGGGACGACTTCGTGGGTGGTGGGATCGATACTCGGACACCCTGTCGCCGCACTATGCCGACTACATTGCGCTGGAGTCCGATGCGTCGGACATGTACAGCATCCAAACTCTGCTGGTGCCTGGGATCTTGCAGACTGAGGACTACACGAGAGCGATCGTGAGGGCGCAGATAGAGGATGCGACGCCTGAACAGATTGAGACTCTGACCAAGGTTCGTCAGGAGCGCCGCTCAGTCTTGGTGAGGGATACGCCCTTGCGGGTGTGGGCCGTGATCTCGGAATCTGCACTCAGGCATCAGGTCGGCGGTGTGACAGTCATGCGCGAGCAGCTTCTATCGCTGGCGGCTTCAGCTGGACGACCCAACATCAACGTCCAGATCCTGCCGGAGGCGTCGGAGGTTCACGCGGCGCTCTTCGGGCCGGTCACTGTCCTCAGCTTCCCGGAGGCAGCCGAGACGGATGTGGTGTACGTCGACAGCCTCCTCAGCACTCTGTACCTTGAGGAACCGGGCGACGTCTTCAAGTATGCGAATCTGTTCCGCCGGGCCCTGGCGGAGTCACTGCCCCGCGATGAGTCGATCGCGCTCATCGAGCGCATCGCGAGTGAGAAGGTCTAGATCGTGAGCGAGTTCTCGCCAGATGGTGTCGCAGGACTTGAGTGGCACAAGTCCTCGTTCTCGGGTGCGCAGAGCGAGTGCGTCGAGGTGGCTGTTGGCCTGCTCGGCGCCGTACCGGTGCGTGACTCGAAGGACCCGGGCGGGCCGGCGCTGCTTTTCCCGGCTGATGCCTGGTCGTCCTTCCTCTCCGGGGTCAAGTCCGGGGAGTTTCCGACCGGCTGAACCTACAGAGGTGCCCCGCACGGCCGAGCCGTGCGGGGCACCACCGGGTTTTAGTGTTGGTACTACTAGTAGTTCTTTGATATGCAGTGGCCCGACAACGCCGCCAGGGACGACGACACACCGCCGAGGAAGCA
>NZ_JBSFJC010000202.1:0-9883 GCF_053597855.1 Kitasatospora sp. NPDC001225 | reverse complement strand
GGTTCATATGAGGAAAGGACTGTGGTGAAGCCCAGTCAGAATCAGGCGACCGCCGTCGGCTGGAGACGAAGGCTCGGCAGGGTGATGGGATCCGCGGCCGCCGAGGCCGGCGACCGGGTTGACCACCAGCCCGATCCGGGCGCCCGGGGCGGAGGTCACGGCCGCTCGCCCAGGACCTTGCGGCGGTAGGCGCGCCAGCTGACCGCCCAGACCGCCGGGTCGTCCAGCGGCTCGTGCCGGATCCGGTGCACGGTGGAGTTGTGCGGCGCGGTGCGGACGGTCTCCGGGTCCTCGTACGCCTCGCGGGCGACCTCGGCGAGGATCGCCGCGTACTCGTCCAGGTCGGCCCGGGAGTAGGACTCGGTGGGCTCCAGCGTCATCGGCTCCGGGACGACGTACGGGTGGTGGCTGGTCCAGTAGTGGGTGCCGAAGTCGGCGGCGCGGTAGCCGAGGTCCTCGCTGTGCAGGCCGGTGTCCTCGTTGAGCTGCTGCCAGCTGTAGCGGACCTGCTCGACCCGGGGGCGGCCCTCGGCGTACGGGACGGAGACGCCGCGGATCCGCCGCACCCGGTGCAGCAGGTAGTTGTTGTTGAGCACGGCGGTCTCGGCGGCCTCGCGCAGCCCCTCGGCGCCCAGTGCCGTGATCCAGGCGTAGGCGCGCACCAGGTTCGGCACGACGCCCAGGTAGGGGCGGATCTTGCCGACCGAGTCCGGCCGGTCGTCGTCCAGGACGTACCGCTCGCCGTCGAACTCGACGGTGGGGCGCGGCAGGTAGGGCGCGAGTTCGGCGGTGACGCCGCAGGCGCCGGCCGCCGGTCCGCCGCAGGCGTGCGGGGTGGAGAAGGTCTTGTGGAGGTTGAAGTGGCACAGGTCGAAGCCGGCCTCGCGGGCCCGGGTGATGCCGAGGATGCCGTTGGCGTTGGCCTGGTCGTAGGCGCACAGGCCGCCGGCCTCGTGGACGATCCGGACGAACTCGGCGATCCGGGGGTTGTAGATGCCGGTGTCCTCGGGGTTGGTGATGAGCAGCGCGGCGGTGCGCGGGCCGACGGCGGCGCGCAGCGCCTCGATGTCGGGGTAGCCGTCGGCGTCGGGGTGCAGGGTGATCACCCGGAAGCCGGCGGTCTTGGCGCAGGCGGCGTTGGAGGGGTGGGAGAAGGCGGTGGTGATGATCTCGTCGCGCTGCTCCAGTTCGCCGCGCGCGGCGTGGTGGGCGCGGATCACCGAGACGTTGGTCCAGATCGCCGCCGAGCCCGCGCCGGGCTGGAGGCTGACCCGGTCCATGCCGGAGACCTCCTTGAGCAACTGCTCCAGCCGGTGGACGAGTTCGAGCACGCCCTGGACGGTGGAGGGGTCCTGCGCGGGGTGCAGGGCGGCGATCCGGGGGTCGCGGACGAAGGTGTCGTTGACCTTGGGGCTGTACTTCATGGTGCAGGTGCCCTGGCCGACGTCCACGTTGAGGTCGGCGCCGAGGTTCTCCTGGGAGAGCCGCAGGTAGTGCCGGAGCACCTGCTGCTGGCCGAGCTCGGGCAGGGCGGGCGGTGTGGCGCGGCGCAGCGCGGCGGGCAGCCGCTCGGCCGGGTCGCCGACGGCGGCGGTGACGGCGGCCTCGGGCAGCGGGGGCAGGACGCCGCGCTCGCCGGGGGCGCCGAGCTCGAAGACGAGCTTCTCGTCCCAGCGGGCCTGGTGGAAGCGGCGCAGGGCGGGTTTGGGGGCGATCCGCGGGTCCACCGGCTCGCTGTTCTGACGGTTCGTCACTTCGCGATCTCCTCAAGTGCGTCGGCGAGGCGGTCGATGTCGGCCCGGGTGTGCAGCTCGGTCACGCAGTAGCGGCCCTCACGGGCCGCGGCCCCGTCGGCCCCGACCTGGGTGCCGCCGTGCAGGCCGCGGGCGAGCAGCGCCTCGGCGATCTCCGCGGCGGTGCGCTCGCCGGTGTAGCGGACGGTGAAGTCGGCGAAGTGGACGGCCCGCGGGTCCGCGAGCTCCACGCCGGGGACCTCGGCCAGCCGCTGCCGGGCGTAGGCGGTGTTGGCGAGGATCGTCGCGCCGATCTCCCGCATGCCGTGCGGGCCCATCAGCGTGAGGTAGACCCCGGCGGCGATGCCGTGCAGGGCGGCGGCGGTGCCGACCCACTCCTTGCCCTCCTCGCGCACCGCGAAGGAGGTGCGCTCGTACGCGACGTCGCCGAAGCCGTACTCGCCGGGGACGTCGGTGGGGACGAGGCCGAACAGCCGGCTCGGGTACTCGGCGACCAGGCGCTCGTCGTCCGGGCTGCCGATGAAGCCCGCGTTGCCGCCGCCGTAGCTCGGGTGGATGCCGAGCGGCTGGAGGTCGCCGCAAGTGAGGTCGGCGCCGAGCTCGGCGGGCGGGGTGAGCACGCCGAGGCTGAGCGGGTGGACGTGGGCGACGGCCAACGCGCCCGCCTGGTGGGCGAGTTCGATGTAGCTCGGCAGCTCCTGGTCCACCCGGCCGTCGTGGTCGGTGAGTTGGGCGTAGACGGCGGCCGCGTCGCCCTCGGCGAGCGCGGCCCGGACGGCGGCGGGATCGGCCGGGACGAGGACGAGCTCGTGGACGCCCCGGACGTAGTCGCGGATCCGGGAGATCCGGTCCGGGTCGATCGCGCCGACCAGCACCAGCCGGCGCCGCCCGGTGGCCCGTCCGGCCATCCGCAGCGCCGTCGCGGCGGCCTGGAACCCGTCGTACGTCGGCACGTTGACGACGTCGACGGCCAGCAGCTCGGCCATCAGCGACTGGTACTCCCACAGCGCCTGGAAGCGGCCGTGGTCCTCGTACGGCTCGCCTGCGTAGGCGGTGAGGAACTCGCTGCGGTTGACGATCTCGTCCACCACGGCGGGCACGTGGTGGCGGTAGCAGCCGGCGCCGAGGAAGCTGCGGCCCGGCGGGACGGCGGTGTTGCGGGAGAGCAGCTCCTCCATGTGGGCGACCAGCCGGGCCTCGGAGCCGAGCGGCTCGGGCAGCCGCAGCGGGCGGTCCAGCCGGAGGGCGGCCGGGATGTCGGCGTAGAACTCCTCGACGTCCTGGGCGCCGACCTCCGCCAGCATCGCTTTCCTCACCTGCGGGGCGGAGTTGGGGATGTACGGGTGGGTTCGGGGGACGCGTGTGCTCATGCTGGCACCTTCCGCGATTTCAGTCACAAGCCTTGACGGGGTTGTGAATGCTGAGTTCTGTATACAGCATTCGGCATTCACCAGTCGGGAGGCAAGATGTCCGCACGAACCCGGCACAAAAAAGATCCCCAACCAGCCCGTGACCAGGGCGAATTGACATCAGGTCCGGCACGGCGCCGGATCCTCTCCGCCGGACTCGCGGCCGGCGCGCTGCTGATGGCCGGCGCCACCGGCTGCGCGACCGGCGGCGCCGGCGGCACCAGTGCCAAGCAGCTCACCGGCAGCCCGGGCGCCGCCCTCTCCGGCAAGGTCGTCATCTGGTCCTGGGACGTCGCCGCCAAGGCCATGCAACGGCTCGGCAAGGCCTTCGAACAGGCCCACCCCGGCACCACCGTCGACGTGGTGGACATCGGCTACGACAACGCCTACGACAAGATCTCCGTCGGGTTCGGCGCCGGCAGCGGACTGCCCGACATCCTCACCGTCGAGGGCCACAAGCTGCCCACCTACATCGGCAACTTCCCGAACGGCCTGGTCGACCTCACCAGTCGCGCCGCAGGCCTCAAGTCCCAGTACGCGGAGGCGTCCTGGCGGACCGTCACGGACGCCAAGGGCAAGGTCTTCGCACTCCCCTGGGACAGCGGGCCGTGCGCCCTGTTCTACCGGCGCGACCTGTTCCAGCAGGCCGGCATCGACCCGGCCGGCCTCGCCACCTGGGACGACTACCTCACCGCCGGCACCGCGCTCAAGGCCGCCACCGGCAGGAAGCTGCTCATCCTGGACGCCAAACAGGACAGCTTCTTCGCCATGCTGCTCCAGCAGCAGGGCCAGCGCTGGTTCACCGACGGCAAGGTGGCCGTCGCCACCCCCGCCGCCGAACGCGCGCTCACCCTGCTCAAGCAGCTCGTCGACCGCGACCTGGTGGACTTCGAGAACGGCTGGTCCGGGCTCGTCTCCGGCACCCACGACGGCAAGGCCGCCACCACCCCCACCGCCGCCTGGTGGGACGGCACCCTCACCAGCGACATGGCCGACCTCGGCGGGAAGGTCGGCGTCGTCCCGCTGCCCGCCTTCACCCCCGGCGGCCCCCGCACCTCCAACAGCGGCGGCTCCACCCTGTGCGTCACCGCGCAGAGCCGGAACCCGGAGACGGCCTGGGCCTTCCTCTCCTTCCTGCTCGCCGACAAGGCCAACCAGGCCTCGATGATGCAGCACGAAGGCCTCTTCCCCGCCTACCTCCCCGCCCTGGACGACCCGTACTTCCAGCAGCCCGCCCCCTACTACGGCGGCCAGCCGGCCATGCAGCTGTTCGCCGGACTCACCCGCGCCATCCCCACCGTCGAGCTCACCGCCGACGACTCCAAGGCCGGCGACATCGTCACCACCGCCGTCAACCAGGTGCTGCACAACGGCGCCGACCCGGGCACCGTCCTGCGCTCCGCCGCCCGCCAGATCGCCACCGCGACCGGCCGCCAGACGGTCGGGTAGGCGGGCCCGATGACCAGCAGCCTCCCGGCCACCCTGCGCAAGCCGTCGGCGACCACCCAGGCCGCCCCCGCCCGCCGCCGACGCTCCCCACGCACCGCCGCCTGGCTGTTCGCCGGGCCCACCACCGCGCTCTTCGTCGCCTTCTTCGCCTATCCGCTCGGCGCCAGCCTCTACCAGAGCTTCACCGCCCGCCGCGACGGCGCCGACGTCTGGGTCGGCCTGGACCAGTACCGGCGGATGCTGCACGACCCGGCCTTCCTGCACTCCCTGGTCAACACCGGCCTGATCCTCGCCGTCCAGGTGCCCGTGATGATCGGCCTCGCCCTGGTGCTCGCCGTCCTGCTCAACCAGTCCTGGCTGCGGTTCCGGGCCGGCTGGCGGGCGGTGTTCTTCCTGCCCGCGATCACCACCCTGGTCGCCTACGCCGTGGTCTTCCAGGTCCTGCTGCGCACCGACGGCGGCCTCGCCAACCAGCTCCTCCAGGCGCTCGGACTCGGCCCGGTCGACTGGCTCAACTCGCCCACCTGGGCCCGGATCTCGCTGATCGGCTCGGTCACCTGGCGGTGGACCGGCTACAACGCCGTCATCCTGCTGGCCGGACTGCAGGCGATCGGCCGCGACCAGTACGAGGCCGCCGCCCTCGACGGCGCCGGCACCGTGCGCACCTACAGCGGCGTGATCCTGCCGCAGCTGCGCCCGGTGGTGCTGTTCTGCGTCATCACCTCCACCATCGGCACCCTGCAACTCTTCGACGAGAACTACGTGCTGACCCGCGGCGGCCCCGGCGACGCGACCCTCACCCCGGTGGTCTACCTCTACAAGGTCGGCTTCCAGCAGCTCGACTTCGGCTACGCGGCCGCCATCGCCTGGGTGGTCGTGCTGATCATCGCGGCGGTCTCGCTGCTCCAGTTCCGGCTCTACGGAAGGGAACGCCGCCGATGACCACCGTGACCACCACTGCCGCTCGCAGTGCCGCCACCACCACCGCGCCGCGTCGTAGCGGCCGCGCCCCGCTGCCCGCCCGCCTCGGCCGGATCGCCGTCCTCGCCGCCCTCACCCTCGGCGCCGTCCTCAGCCTGGTGCCCTTCGCCTGGATGCTGATCGCCAGCACCCACAGCAGCTCCGAACTGTTCCACTCCCCACCGCCGTTCCTGCCCGGCGGCAACCTGCTGCGCAACCTGGCGCACCTCCAGGAGACCATCGGCTTCGGCCGGGTCATGCTCAACAGCCTCGGGATCGCCGTCGTCTACACCGCGCTCAGCTCGCTGCTGTCCGCGATGTGCGGCTACGGGCTGGCCAAGTACCGCTTCCGCGGCCGCGGGCTGCTGCTCGGTCTGGTGCTGGCGACCATGATGATCCCGTTGCAGGTGCTGCTCGTCCCGCTGTTCCAGATGATGGCCAGCCTCGGCTGGATCGACACCTACCAGGCGGTGATCGTCCCCTTCCTGGCCAACTCCTTCGGCATCCTGCTGATGCGCCAGGGCTTCCTGGACTTCCCCGACGAACTCCTGGAGTCGGCCCGGATCGACGGCTCCGGCGAGCTGCGCACCTTCTACCAGGTCGTCCTGCCGTGCGTACGGCCGCAGTTGGGCGCGCTGGTGATCTTCACCTTCATGGGCCAGTGGAACGGCTTCATCTGGCCGCTGCTGATGCTCAACACCGAGGACAAGTACACCGTGCCGGTCGCGCTCAACACGCTGACCGGACTGACCCACGTCGACTACTCCGGCCTGATGCTCGGCTCCTTCCTGGCCACGCTCCCGCTGATGGTGCTCTTCCTGCTCTTCCAGCGGCAGTTCGTGGCGGGCCTGCTGGGCGGAGCCGTGAAGGGATGACCGCGACCGTGACCACCGACCGCCTGACCGTGACCACCGACCGCCTCACCCGGGTGCCCGGCCTGCTGTACGGCGGGGACTGGAACCCCGAGCAGTGGCCCGAGCAGGTGTGGGCCGAGGACGTGAAGCTGATGGCCGAGGCCGGGGTCAACCTGGTCACCGTCGGCGTCTTCTCCTGGGCCCGCCTCCAACCCGACGCCGACAGCTGGGACTTCGGCTGGCTGGACCGCCTGCTCGACCTCTGCCACCGGCACGGCGTCGCCGTCGACCTGGCCACCGCCACCGCCTCCCCGCCCGCCTGGCTGGTCCGCGCCCACCCCGACCTGCTGCCCGTCACCGCCGACGGCGTCCGGCTGGAGTTCGGCTCGCGCCAGCACTACTGCCCCTCCTCGCCCGCCTACCGCGGGGCCGCCGTCCGGCTCACCCGGGCGCTCGCCGAACGCTACCGCCACCACCCCGCGCTCGCCCTGTGGCACATCCACAACGAGTACGGCGACCACGTCCAGGAGTGCTTCTGCCCCGTCTCGGCCGTCGACTTCCGCCGCTGGCTGCGCGAACGGCACAGCGGCATCGAGGAGTTGAACCGATCCTGGGGCACCGCCTTCTGGTCGCAGCGCTACACCTCCTTCGAGCAGATCGAGCCGCCGCGCACCGCGCCCGGCCCGGTCAACCCCACCCAGCTGCTGGACTGGCGCCGGTTCTGCTCGGACGCGCTGCTCGCCCTGCACCGCGCCGAGAAGGCCGTCCTGGACGAGGTCTCGCCCGGCGTCCCCGTCACCACCAACTTCATGTCGATGCTCAAGGCGCTGGACTACTGGGAGTGGAGCCGGCACGAGGACCTCGTCTCCGACGACGCCTACCCCGACCCGGCCGACCCGCGCGCCCACGTCAACGCGGCGATGAACTACGACCTGATGCGCTCGCTCAAGGGCGGCCGCCCCTGGCTGCTGATGGAACAGGCCCCCTCCGCGGTCAGCTGGCGGCCGGTCAACGTGCCCAAACGCCCCGGCCTCTACCGCCTCTGGTCGCTCCAGGCACTCGCCCGCGGCGCCGACGGCGTCCTGCACTTCCAGTGGCGCGCCTCGGTGGCAGGCGCCGAGAAGTTCCACAGCGCGATGCTCCCGCACCGGGGCACCGCCGCGCGCGGCTGGCAGGAGACCGTCCGCTTCGGCGCCGAGCTGCGCCGCCTCGGCGAGATCGCCGGCAGCCGGTTGCGCGGACGGGCCGCCGTCCTGCTCGACTGGGACAGCTGGTGGGCGCTGGAACTGGACGACCACCCTTCCGCCCGGATGCGCTGGCCCGAGCTGCTCCGCCCCTGGTACGCGGCGCTGCACGAGCGCGGCGTCACCGTCGACTTCGTCCCGCCCACCGCCGGGCTCGACGGCTACCCGCTGGTGCTCGCCCCCAACCTCTACCTGCTCGACACCGCCACCGCCGACCGCCTCACCGCCTATGTACGGGACGGCGGCCGGCTGGTCTGCGGCCCGTTCAGCGGCATCGCCGACCGGCACGACCACATCCACCCCGGCGGCCACCCCGGGCCGCTGCGCGAACTGCTCGGGATCGTCGTGGACGAGCACTGGCCGATCCCGGACGGCGAGACCACCGCCGTACGGCTGGACGGCACTGCGCCTGACGGCCCCCGGTCGGACGGCGCCGAGCCGCACGCCGAGCCGCACGGCGCCGACCTGCGCGCCGAGCGCTGGAGCGAGTGGATCGAGACCGAGGGCGCCGAGACCCTCGCCCGCTACGCCTCCGGCACGCTGGCCGGCCTCCCGGCCGTCACCCGCAACCGGCTGGGCGCCGGCACCGCCTGGTATCTCAGCTGCCACCTCGGCGCCGACACCGGCCGGGTGCTCGACCTGCCGCTCGCCGAAGCCGGAGTGGGCGCCGAACTGCCGGACCTCCCGGCGGACGTCGAGGCCACCCGCCGCCACGCCGCCGACGGCCGCCAGTACCTCTTCCTGCTCAACCACGGCGGCGTCGAACGCCGCGTGCCCCTCGACACGCCCGGCACCGACCTGCTCACCGGCGCCGCCACTGGCGACGCCGTCACCCTCGCGCCGCTCGGCGCCGCCGTCCTCCGACTCCCCGCCGCCGAGGAGCGCCCGTGAACCCGCTGACCCGCCGCCACTTCCTCGCCGCCTCGGCGGTCGCCGCCGCCGGCACCCTGGCCGCCCCGGCCGCCGCCCACGCCCAGGACGGACCGGACACGGTCGACGGCAAGCGCTACGCCGACGTCCTCGACCTGCACGGCACCCCCGCCCAGGCCTACCCCGGCGACGCCCGCGGCAACAACCCGATCACCGTCTTCGCCGACCTCGGCGCCTGGCACGCCTACGCCCTGCCCCGCCCCACCGACCCCCAGGGCGGCTTCACCGGCCCGCTGTACCTCGCCCAGGAGTACCCCTGGTGGCTCAGCGACGGCCTGACCCGCCTCCAGCTCACCGAACAGGGCCGCCCCCTGGACCTCACCGCCGGCGCCCCCGCCCGCGGCACCTCGCTGCCCGGCCTGCTGCGGCTCACCCACGACCTCGGCGGCGGCCTCGCCCTCACCCTGGACCTGCGCTTCGCCGGCAACCGCACCGCCCTGCTCCGCGCCCGGCTCGCCAACACCGGCCCGGCCGTACGGACCCTCGCCGCCGCCTGGACCGGCCGGCTGCTGCGCCCCGCCACCGGCCCCCAGCGCGAGGCACCGAAGCTGGTCGCCGCCGAACGCGGCGTGGAGGTGCGCTTCGCCAAGGTCCGGCAGACCTGGGACTACCTCACCGACGGCACCGAGCGCTTCGCCGTCCGCCACGCCCGGCCCGTCCGGGTCGTGCTGAGCGCCGACGGCGACGGCCACCGCACCGAACTCGCCGAGCCCGTACGGCTGGCGCCGGGGGAGACCCGCAGCCTGGACTGGACCGAGAGCTACACCTTCACCGAGGCCGAGTACGCCCGCGCCGCGAAGGAGGCGGACACCGCGCTGCGCACCCCGGAACGGGTCGCGGCGGAGGGCACCGCCCGCTGGCACGGGTACCTCGTCCGCGCCACCGAGAGCGTCCCGGCCGCCCGCCGCCGCACCGCCGCCAAGTGCGTCCAGACCCTCGTCACCAACTGGCGCAGCCCGGCCGGAAGGATCCGGCACGACGCCGTCACCCCCACGATCTCCTACAAGTGGTTCAGCGGGGTCTGGGCCTGGGACACCTGGAAGCAGGCCGTCGGCACCGCCGCCTTCGCCCCCGGCCTCGCCGCCGACCAGATCCGCGCCGTCTTCGACCACCAGGTCCCGTCCGGCTCCGCCGAGCGCCCGCAGGACGCCGGGATGGTCCCCGACTGCGTCTTCTACAACGACCAGACTACCGGCGGCGGCAACTGGAACGAGCGCAACTCCAAGCCCCCGCTGGCCTCCTGGGCGGTCTGGGAGGTCTACCGGCGCAGCGGCGACCGCGCC
>NZ_JBSFJC010000201.1:0-10151 GCF_053597855.1 Kitasatospora sp. NPDC001225 | reverse complement strand
GCACCGGAGTCTCTCAGACGTCGCTGCGCACGAGTCGCACCGCTGCACCGGTCAGGGCGAGCACCGTCCACAGGAGGAAGACCGCCAGCCCGGCGGCGGGCGACAGGGTGGTCGAGTCGTGGTGCAGGGCGAACATCGCCTCGCCCGCGTGGCTGGGCAGGTACGGGCTGATGTGGCTCTGCCAGGACGTGGGGAGCAGCGAGACGAGGCCGGGGACCAGCATCAGGGTGGCCACCAGGACGGAGATGCCACCGGCCACGGAGCGCAGCAGCGCGCCCAGGGCGACGCCGATCACGCCGACGAGGGCGAGGTAGAGGCCCGCGCCGAGCAGTCCGCGGACGGCGCCGGCGCTGGAGAGGTCCATCGCCACGCGGGTGCCGGACAGGATGCCGCTGTCGGTGAGGAAGGCGACGAACACGCCGACGGTGCCGAGCAGCAGGGCGATCACCCCGTACACGGCCGCCTTGGACCAGAGGACCGGCAGGCGGCGCGGCACGGCGGCCAGGGTGGAGCGGATCATGCCGGTCGAGTACTCGCCGGCGGCGATCAGCACGCCGAGGACGCCGAGCGCGAGCTGGGCGAAGTTGGTGCCGAACAGGGACAGGCTCAGGGCGGTGGCGTCGGAGAAGTCCCGGTCCAGGTGCCGGCCGGAGTCGAGCCTGGACTTGAACTGGACGGCGGCGATCAGGCCGAACGCGACCAGGAACAGCAGGGCCAGGCCGAGGGTGATCCAGGTGGAGCGCAGGGACCACAGCTTGGCCCACTCCGAGCGCAGCACGCGGGCGGCGGTGACCTTGTAGACGGGGCGCTCGGGCCCGGGGCCGGCGGGCGTGGCGGTCTGGCTCGGTGCGAGGGTGCTCATGCCGCGCTCCTCGGGCTCTCGACAGTGGTGGTGGTGCCGTGGTACTCGACGGCGTCCCGGGTCAGGTCCATGAACGCCTGCTCCAGGGAGACCGTGCGGGTGGCGAGTTCGAACAGGGCGATGCCGTGCGAGGCGGCGGTCAGGCCGATCTCGCGGGCCGTGCGGCCGGTGACGAGGAGTTCCTCGGAGCCGGAGCGGCCGGAGATCTCCACGCCGGGGCCGGCGAGCAGGGTGCGCAGCCGGGCCGGGTCGGCGCTGGCCACCGTGACGGCGTCGCCGCCGGCCTCGCGGACCAGGTCCTGGACGGTGGTGTCGGCCAGCAGCCGGCCCCGTCCGACGATGATCAGGTGGTCGGCGACGAGGGCGACCTCGCTCATCAGGTGGGAGGAGACGAAGACGGTGCGGCCCTCGGCGGCGAGCGAGGTGAGGAGGTTGCGGATCCACAGGACGCCCTCGGGGTCGAGCCCATTGACCGGCTCGTCGAGCATCACCGTCGCCGGGTCGCCCAGCAGGGCGGCGGCGATCCCCAGCCGCTGGCCCATGCCGAGCGAGAACGCCCCGGCCCGCTTCCGCGCCACCGACCGCAGACCGGTCAGCTCGATCACCTCGTCGACGCGGCGGCGCGGGATGCCGTGGGTGTGGGCCTGCGCCATCAGGTGGTTGAACGCCGAGCGGCCGGGGTGGATCGACCTGGCCTCCAGCAGTGCGCCGACCTCCTGGAGCGGAGCGGCGTGCTCGGCGTAGCGGCGGCCGTTGACGCGCACCGAACCGCCGGTCGGCGCGTCCAGTCCGACGATCATCCGCATGGTGGTGGACTTGCCCGCCCCGTTGGGCCCGAGGAAGCCGGTGACCGTACCCGGCCGGACCGTGAAGTCCAGCCGATCGACGGCGGTCTTCTCCCCGTACCGCTTCGTCAGCTGGTGCGCCTCGATCATCGCTCACCCTCAACGTTCGTGGGCCGGGTCGTCCCGGCCGCCGGTACCTTCCACGCTAGGTTCGACGGCGCCGCGATCTGTGGTACCCGGGGCCGATCATCGCCGGGGCCGTAGTACCGGGGTACCGCCCGTCCGTCCGCCTCCTGGCTCAGCCCAGGCCCTCGCGCTCGGTCCGGGCTATGAAACTCAGTCCAGGCCCCGCCCCCGGCGGAACCGCTCGGTGAGGGCGTCCGGGGTGATGAGCGGCGCCGGGTAGTCGGCGTCGTGCAGCCAGGGGCGGTGGACGGCCGGGCCGGGCAGGTGGGCGAGCTCGGGGACCCAGCGGCGGACGTACGCGCCGTCCGGGTCGTAGCGGTCGGCCTGGCGGAGCGGGTTGAGGACCCGGTTGGGGCGGGTGTCGGTGCCGGTGCCGGCGACCCACTGCCAGTTGAGCTGGTTGTCGGCCACGTCCCCGTCGACCAGCAGCGACAGGAAGTGGGCGGCTCCGATCCGCCAGTCCAGGTACAGGGACTTGGCGAGGAAGCCCGCGGTCAGCAGGCGGGCCCGGTTGTGCATCCAGCCCTCTTCGGCGAGCTGGCGCATCCCGGCGTCGATGATCGGGTACCCGGTGCGGCCCTGCTGCCAGGCTTCGGCCTCGCGCTCGTCCCGGTGCCAGTGGTCGTCCCTGTCCCGGTAGTCGCGGTGGGCGGCGTCCGGGCGGGCGGCGAGCACCTGGTGGTGGAAGTCGCGCCAGGCGAGCTGCCGGACGAAGGCCTGCGCGCCCTCGCCGTCGTGCCGCAGGGCGCGCTCGACGAGTTCGGTGGCGGACAGGCAGCCGAAGTGCAGGTACGGGGAGAGCCGGGAGGTGGCGTCGGCGGCGAGGTCGTCGTGCACCCGCGCGTACGCGTCGACGTCCCAGCGCCGCCACCGCCGCCGGGCCGCGCTCTCGCCGCCGGGCGGCAGCGCGGGCGAGAGCGGTGCGGAGGGTGGGAGGCTGTCGCCGCCGATGCCGTCCGGGGTGTCGAGCGCCCGGGGCGCGCCCAGCACCGTGCGGCGGGGCGTCCGCTGCCAGGCGCGGTGGTACGGGGTGAAGACCGCGTAGTGGTCCCGGCCGGCCGGGGTGATCCGGCCCGCCGGGACGACCGTCAGCGAGGCGTCGTGGACGTGCAGGCGGTCGCCGAACACCTCGCGCAGCCGTTCCTCCCGCCGGTGCGCGAAGGCGCTGACGCCCGCGGCGACGTGGACGGTGGCGGCACCGGCCTCGGCGGCGACCCCGGCGGTCTGCTCGGCGGGCTCGCCGCGGCGCACGACCAGCCGGGAGCCGATCCGGCGCAGCGAGTCGTCCAGGTCGGCGAGGCAGTCGGACAGGAAGGCCAGCCGGTTGGGCGCGGCGAACCCGGCGCCCTCGACGGCGGGGTCCAGGACGAACAGCGGGACGACCCCGTCGGCCGCGGAGCGGGCGGCGTGCAGCACGGGGTTGTCGTGCAGCCGCAGGTCCTGGGTGAACAGGGCGATCGATACGGTCACGGGTGGGGCCTCGCAGGTGGTGCCGACGTCGGTGTCCCCAGCTTTCCACCCGGACGTCCGGAGCCGTCGGCGGTGCGACGCGGTACTACGGTGTGCCCACCGTGCGGCGTGGTGCGCTGGGGTCGCCGCGTGAGAGGCTCGCCCCCATGGAACAGCGCGTACTCGGCCGGACCGGCCGCCCCGTCTCGATCGTCGGACTCGGCACCTGGCAGCTCGGTGCGGACTGGGGGGATGTCCGGGAGGAGGACGCCCTCGCCGTGCTGGAGGCCTCGGTGGAGGCCGGCGTCACCCTCTTCGACACCGCCGACGTCTACGGCGACGGCCGCAGCGAGCGGCTGATCGGCCGCTTCCTGAAGGACCGCCCGGACGCCGGGGTGTTCGTCGCCACCAAGTTCGGCCGCCGGGTCGAGCAGCGGCCCGAGCACTACAACCTCGCCAACTTCCGTGCCTGGGCCGACCGTTCGCGGGACAACCTGGGGGTGGACCGGCTGGACCTGGTGCAGCTGCACTGCCCGCCGACGCCGGTCTACTCCTCGGACGAGGTGTTCGACGCCCTGGACACCCTGGTGGCGGAGGAGCGGATCGCCTCGTACGGGGTGAGCGTGGAGACCTGTGCCGAGGCGCTGACCGCGATCGCGCGCCCGAACATCGCGAGCGTGCAGATCATCCTGAACGCGTTCCGGCTCAAGCCGTTGGAGCAGGTGCTGCCCGCCGCCGAAGCGGCCGGGGTGGGCATCCTCGCCCGGGTGCCGCTGGCCTCGGGGCTGCTGTCCGGCCGGTACGACGAGCACACCGTCTTCGCGGCGGACGACCACCGCACGTACAACCGGCACGGCGAGTCCTTCGACCAGGGGGAGACCTTCTCCGGGGTGGACTTCGCGACGGGCGTCGAGGCGGCGGTGGAGTTCGCCGGGTTCGCGCCCGAGGGGGTGAGCTCGGCGCAGGCGGCGCTGCGCTGGGTCACCCAGCAGCCGGGGGTGACGACGGTGATCCCCGGGGCGCGCAACGTGGCGCAGGCCCGGGCCAACGCGGCGGCCGCCGACTCGGCGCCGCTCCCGCCGGCCACCCTGGCCGCCGTGCGCGAGCTGTACGACCGGCGGATCCGGGCGCGGGTGCACGGCCGCTGGTGACCGGAAGCGGCGGCGGGCGCCGGTGAGGGGGCGGCGGCGTCAGGGCCGTCCGCCCCGCTGCCCGCTGTCCCGCCGCTCTTCCGCCCGCCGCTCCCCGTCCCGCTGCTCTCCGTCCCGCTGCTCTCCGTCCCGTTGGGCCCGGGCCGGGGTGCGGTCGCCCTCCCCGGACCCGCGTCGGCGCAGGAACCACCAGACGGCGAGGGAGACGACGACGAGCGCGCCGATCACCAGGGCGAGGACCCGGCCGACGGTGCCCTCGACCCGGGCGTAGGCGGCTCCGGCGAAGTAGCCGAGCAGGGTGAACCCGACGCCCCAGAGGAGCCCGCCGAGGGCGTTGAACAGGACGAAGCGGCGGTAGGGCATCCGGGACATGCCGGCCAGGGTGGGCACCATGGCGCGGAAGAAGGCGACGAACCGGCCGAAGAAGACGGCGGCCGGCCCGCGTCGGCGGATCAGCTCCTGCGCCTGGTCGACCCGGTTGGCGTGGCGCCGCATCGGGCGGGTGTCGAGGATCCTCGGGCCGAGGTGGCGGCCGATCTCGTAGCCGGCGGTGTCGCCGAGGACGGCCGCGCAGACCACGGCCAGGACGAGCCAGCCGACCGGGGCCCTGCCCTGGTGGGCGAGGAACCCGCCGAGGACGGCGGCGGTCTCGCCCGGGAGGAAGAAGCTGAAGAAGAGGGCGTCCTCGGCGAACACGAGGGCCGCGACGACCACGCAGACGACCGGGCCGGACAGGCCGCTCAGCCAGTCGGTGATCGAGTGCATCGGCCACCCCGCTCGGGATCGGCGCCCCTCTCCGCTCCAATGTAGTGCCTGCCGCCCGTCGGGGGCGCGGGGCGAGGTCGGCCGTCATGGCCGCCCCGATCCGGACCGGGGCGGCCGCGGGTGCGGTGGACGAGTCTCACGGGGTCGGGGTCACGTCGATGACCACGCCGTCGCGGGGGCCGTCGTCGCCGGGAAGGTCGGGCACGTGGCGTGCCAGGTCGAGGAAGAAGCGGTCGGCGTCGATGGCCGTCTCCGGCGGGTGGACGCCGGGGCGGCCACCGGTGCCGTCCAGCAGTTGCGCGAGCCCCAGCGCCAGGGGCAGGCCGGTCGCCTCCGCCATGTCGTCGATCAGCGCCGAGGCTCCGGGCGTGTCGGCGAGCCGGGCCAGGACGGTGACGCGGCGGCCGTCGCGGGTGCCCGTGGCGGCGGCGAAGAACGGTGGCAGTGAGCCGGGTCCCTTGCGGGTCATGGCACCCGCGGTGGCCCGCAGCGCGCGGCCCACCGTGGGTTTGGCGAGTGCGGCCGCCGCGGTCTCGTTGGTGAGTCTTCCGGCGTCGATGTCGCGGCGCAGGACGTCGAGGTAGGCGAGCGTGCCCGGGGTGACGACCATGAGGTTGGCGGCCTCGCCGGCCGGTCGGAAGCTGCGGTGCAGGGTGACCGGCTCGGGGTGGCCGACGGTGTAGGCCGTGCCGGTGCGTCCGGCGGACACGGAGAGCGCGACCGGCTGGAGCGGCCGCCGGTGGACGAGCCGTCCGCCGCTGACCATCGCGACCTTCCCGCTGATCTGCTCCATCCAGTGCACGGCGGCCGCGCTGGGGCGCCCGTCGGGGTCGCTGAGCTGCTCGTCGTCCCCACCGCTGCCGGAGACGTCGACGGGCCAGGCGGTGTACAGGTCCTGGACCTGGTCCAGGTGCCGGACGGCACGTGTGGCCAGCAGATTGCTGACACCGGGGCTGGCGCCCATGCCCACCACCGCACGGACCCCGGCGGCCCGGGCCTCCTCGTCCAGGCCGAGCATCCGCAGGGTCGGCTCCCAGTCGTCGCAGATGTCCAGGTAGTGGGTGCCGGTCGCGATCGCGGCCCGCAGCACGGTCAGGCCGAAGCGGTAGTACGGGCCGACGGTGTTGAGGACGGCGTCCGCGCCCTCCAGGGCGGCGTGCAGGGCGCGGCCGTCGGTGACGTCCACCGTCAGCGCCCGCATCGGCGCGCCACCCGTGCCGCCCTCGTCGAGCCGGCGCACCAGCGTCCGGGCCGCCTCCGGGTTCCGGTCGGCCACGACGATCTCGGTGACGCCGGTGAGTCCGGCGGCCACGCGTACCGCCACGGCGCCCATCGCTCCGGGGCCTCCGAGAGCCAAAATCCTCATTCGGCACTCCATCTATCGTGAGAGTTACGATCGTTATGTCTACGATAGCATTCAGTTCGAACAGTCTTCGGCCGGAGGGGAACCATGACCGACCCGCACACCACGAGCCCGGCCCCGCGCGAAGCGGCCGGCGCCTCACCCGGACACGTGTCCGTCGTCATCGTCGGCGCGGGATTCGCGGGCCTCGGCACGGCCATCCGGCTGCTGCGGGAGGGCCACCGCGACCTGCTGCTCCTGGAGCGGGCCGACGAGGTCGGCGGCACCTGGCGGGACAACGCCTATCCCGGCTGCGCCTGTGACGTGCCCTCGCGCCTGTACTCGTTCTCGTTCGCACCCAACCCCGCCTGGAGCAGGCGCTTCGCGCCCCAGGAGGAGATCGACCGGTACCTGAAGCACTGCGTCGGCCGGTACGGCCTGGCGCCCCACCTGCGGCTCGGCTGCGAACTGCGCCGCGCCACCTGGGACCCCGAGCGGCTGCGCTGGGAGCTGGACACCAGCACCGGACCGCTCAGCGCCGGGCTGCTGGTGATGGCCCAAGGGCCCCTCTCGGAGCCGGCCGTCCCCGCGCTGCCCGGCCTGGCCGGCTTCACCGGAGAGGCGTTCCACTCCGCCGGGTGGCGGCACGACCTGGACCTGTCGGCCAAGCGGGTGGGCGTGATCGGCACCGGCGCGAGCGCCGTCCAGTTCGTCCCCCACCTGCAGCGCACGGCCCGGCAGGTGACCGTCTTCCAGCGCACTCCGTCATGGATCGCCCCGCGCCGGGACCGGCCGGTGCCGGCGTGGCAGCACCGCCTGTTCCAGCTGTCCCCGACGGCGCAGCGACTGGCGCGGGGCTGGGAGTACCTGGCACGGGAGGCGACGCTGCCGGCCCTGCTCGGCAACCGCGCCATGTCCGAGCTGGGGCGCCGGGAGGCCCTGGCCCACCTGCACCGCCAGGTCGAGGACCCCGAGCTGCGGTCCAAGCTGACCCCGGACTACGCGCTGGGCTGCAAGCGGGTCCTGCTCTCCGACGACTACTACCCGGCACTGGTGCAACCCAACGTCCGCGTCGTCACCGACCCGATCGCGAGCATCGGACCGGACACGGTCCTCACCACCCCGCGCGGCGGCACCCCGGCCGCGTCCGCCGGCACCGCGCATCCGGTGGACGTCCTGGTCTTCGGAACCGGATTCCGGGTCACCGACGCCTCCTACGCGAAGCACGTCATCGGTGGTGACGGACGGTCCCTGGACGAGGTCTGGCAGGGCAGCCCGCAGGCACACCTCGGCACGACCGTCGCGGGATTCCCCAACCTGTTCCTGATGGCGGGACCCAACACGGGCGTGGGACACACCAGCCTCATCCACATGATCGAGTCGCAGATCAACTACCTCCTCAGCACCCTGCGGCTGATGCGGAGCCGCGGTCTGGGCTCCGTGGACGTGCGCGCGGAGGCGCAGCACGCGTACAACGCCGAACTGGAGGAGCGGATGGCCCCCACGGTCTGGGCCGCGGGCGGCTGTTCCGGCTGGTACCAGGACCGCACGGGCCGTGTCACCACCATCTGGCCCGCGTCGACCTGGCGGTTCCGCCGCCGGACCCGGGCCATCGACCCGGACGAGTACGTCCTGACGGCGCCGCGCGTCGCCCCGGACCGGTCCGGCTCCGACGGGCCCGTCCGCGCGGGCGCCGGTGAAGCGCAGCCGGGGTCATGACGGGTTCACACCGCCGCCGGGCGAACGGCTGTGCCCGCGGCCACCGGAGACTCCTGTCCTGGGAGACGTCGGTGGCCGCGCCCCGTACCCCCGCCGCCCGGCTCGTCGCCTTCGAGGCGTCGAGCACCCTGCTCTTCGCGGTGCCGATGCTGGTGGTCACCACGTCAGGCCGGCCCAGCGTGCCCGAATGGGCCCAGTTGCTGGGGCTCGCCCTGCTCCTCACGATGATCGCGGCGCTGGTGCACACGTGTCGGCTGACCACCGCCGAGGGGCTGCGGCTGGTCACCGGTGGGGCCGCCGGGCAGGGCGAGCGGGCGGCCGGGCGGCTGCGCCAACAGGCCGGAGCGGAGGGCGGTTGGCGTGGCTGCTGGTCCTGTATCCGGCGGTGCTGGCGATCCTGCTGCCCGTCCCCGACACCTGGGTGCGTTTCTGGTTCTGGTCCACGGTGCTGCTCGGCCTCTCCGCGATGCTCTCGCTCGGCTCACTGCTGCGCGGCGCGGGCCACCCGGACCGCCGGCACGGAGGACTTCCGACGCCCCCTGATCCGACGCCCCCTAATTCGGTTGACCCGGTCGCGCGGCCGCGCTGAACTTCGGGGGGCGCCAAACGAAGTGGTGCCGGCAACACGGGGAGGCAGCAGCACCACATGGAGATCCGTTCCACGACCGACCAGGACCTCGACGCGTTCGTCGCCACCTTCCACACCGCGCTGGGGCGCTTCTCGGACGCCCCCGGCGCGGACGGCGGCGGGGTCTGGTGGGCCGCGACCGAGATGGACCGCAACCTGCTCGCCGTGGCGGCGGACGGGCGGCCCGTCGGCACCGCCGGTGCGTACACCTTCGAACTCACCCTGCCCGGGCAGGTCGTCATCCCGACCTCCGGGGTGACGGCCGTCGGCGTCCTGCCCACCCACCGGCGCCAGGGCGTGCTCACCGCGATGATGCGGCACCAGCTCGCCGAGCTGCGGGGCCGGGGGGAGTTCCTGTCGGTGCTGCTGGCCTCCGAGGCCGGGATCTACGGCCGGTTCGGCTACGGCCCGGCGACGTACACCCAGCGGCTGACGGTGCAGCGCCACCAGGCCGCCTTCGCCGCGCCCCGGGCGGCGCGGTCGGCGGTCGGGGCTCAGGCGGGCGGTTCGGTCGAACTGTTCAAGCGGGCCGACTGCGGGCGGATCCTCGAGGAGGTCTACGACCGCTACCGCCGCGCCCAGCCCGGCGCGCTGTCCCGGCCGCGCCGCTGGTGGGAGCTGGGCGCGGGCCAGGTGCCGACCGCCCCGACGGCGCGCCACGTCGCCGTCCACCGGGATGCCGACGGAACGCCGGACGGGTACGCCAGCTACGCGATGGACGGGGACACCCTGACGGTCGACGAGACCATCGCCGTCGACGACGCCGGCTACACCGACCTCGCCCGGTTCGTGCTCGGCCACGACCTGGCCGCCCAGGTCGTGCTCAAGCACGTCCCGGCGGAGCACCCGCTGCGCTGGCAGCTGGAGGACTTCCGCGCCGTCCAGCCGGGCGGCGAGACGGACTGGCTCTGGGTGCGGCTGCTGGACGTCCCGCGCGCGCTGACCTCGCGCGGCTGGTTCACGGACGGCGAGCTCGTCCTGGACGTCGACGACCCGTTCCTCGGCGAGCACCACCGCCACCTGCTGACCGTCCGGGACGGGAAGGCCGAGTGCGTCCCGACCGACCGGGAGCCGGACCTCTCCCTGGACATCCGGGACTTGGGCGCGGTCTACCTCGGCGGCACCGCCCCGAGCGCGCTCGTCCGGGCCGGGCACGTCCTGGCCCACCGCCCCGGCGCGGCCGCCCTCGCCGACGCCCTGTTCCGCGCCGAGCGCACGCCGCACTGCCTGCACTGGTTCTGATCCGGCGGCCGCCACCCGCGAC
>NZ_JBSFJC010000200.1:0-10187 GCF_053597855.1 Kitasatospora sp. NPDC001225 | reverse complement strand
ACCTGATCCTGGTCTTCTACCACAAGCACACCCAGTGGGCGGGCCCCGGCAGGACCGAGAAGAACGTCGTCGGCATGCCGCTGATGCCGGTCTACATGGCCAAGGCCGGTGGCTTCTTCTTCCTGGTGTTCGGCCTCATCGCCGTCATCTCGGCGATCGCCACGATCAACCCGATCTGGGCGTACGGCCCGTACCGTCCCGACCAGGTGTCCACGGACGCCCAGCCGGACTGGTACATGGGCTTCTCCGAGGGCCTGATCCGGATCATGCCCGGCTGGGAGATCAGCGTCTGGGGCGGCCACACCCTCAACCTGGGTGTCATGGTCCCGCTGGCGATCTTCCCGCTGGTCCTGGTCTCGATCGCGGCCTACCCGTTCATCGAGGGCTGGATCACCGGCGACAAGCGCGAGCACCACATCCTGGACCGCCCGCGCAACGCCCCGGTCCGCACCGCCCTGGGCGCCGCCTGGATCAGCCTCTACCTGATCCTGCTGATGGCCGGTGGCAACGACCTGTTCGCCACCCACCTGCACCTGTCGATCAACTCGGTCACCTACTTCGTCCGCGTCGGCTTCTTCGTCGTCCCGGTCGTCGTCTTCATCATCACCAAGCGCTGGTGCCTCGGCCTCCAGCGCCGTGACAAGGAGAAGGTGCTGCACGGCCGCGAGTCGGGCGTCATCAAGCGCCTGCCGCACGGCGAGTTCGTCGAGGTGCACACCCAGCTGCCGCAGAAGGACCTGTACAAGCTCACCGCGCACGACCAGAACCAGCCGGTCGAGCTGCCGGCCCAGACGGACGAGAACGGCGTGGCCCGCAAGGCCGGCGTCGTCACCCGCACCCGGGCCAAGCTCTCCCGCGGCTTCTACGGCGAGGGCAGCCAGATCCCCAAGCCGACCGCCGAGGAGCACCACGAGATCACCAGCGGCCACGGCCACCACTGATCCCGTAGGCACCACCGCGTCACCCCGAGGGCCGCTGACCAGAGTTCTGGTCGGCGGCCCTCGGGCTTTCCCGTACCCGCCGCCCGCGCCACCTGGAGCCCCCGTGCAGCTGTCCGTCGACCCCGCCTCGGCCACTCCCCCGTACGAGCAGATCCGCGCCCAGATCGCCGACCGGGCCCGCTCCGGCGAGCTGCCGACCGGGCTGCGGCTGCCCACCGTCCGCGCCCTGGCCGAGGAGCTGGGGCTGGCGGCCGGCACCGTCGCCCGGGCCTACCGCGAGCTGGAGGCGGACGGCGTGGTGGAGACCCACGGCCGGCGCGGCACGCTGATCGCCGCCACCGGGGACGCCGCGCACCGGCTGGCCGCCGAGGCCGCCGCCGAGTACGCCGCCCGGGCGAGCCGCCTGGGCGTCTCCCGCGCGGAGGCCCTGGCCGCCGTGGACACCGCCCTGCGGCTGGCCTACCCGCAGGGCTGAGCGCCCCCCGGAGGGGGCCTCAGGGGGTCTCAGAGCTCGGGGCGGACCATCCCGGCGGCGGGGGCCTGGGAGGCCGGTGCGGTGGTGCTGACGGGCTGTCCGGAGGCGCTGTGCTTGACCCAGTCCGTCCAGGCGATGTTCCAGTCCCCGAAGCCGTTGCCGAAGGGCTCCATCCGGCCGCCACGGCTGTTCACCACCGTCACCAGGTCCCCCACCCGGGTGTGCTGGAAGAACCACTCGGCGTTGCCGGTGCTCATGCCGGTACAGCCGTGGCTGACGTTCTCGACGCCCTGCGAGCCGACCGACCAGGGCGCCGCGTGGACGTACTCGCCGCTCCAGGTCACCCGGGTGGCCCAGAGCACGTCGAGGTCGTAGGACTCCGTGCTGCCCGGCGCTATCCCGATCGTCTCGCCGTTCATCCGGACCGACCGCTCCTGGCCGAGCACCACCTTGACGCCGTTGCGGGTGTCGAAGCCGGGCTTGCCGGTGGTGACCGGGATGGTCCGCAGCGCCTCGCCGTCACGCTTCAGGGTGAGCTCGTGGGCGGCCGCGTCGATCACCGACTCCACCCGCTCGCCGATCCGCAGCTTCAGCGAGCTGCGGTCACCGCCGTACAGGCCGTCGGCGATCCGGCTGCCGGTGCCGTCGAAGGCCAGCGAGACGGTCGTCCCGGCCGGCCAGTACTCCTCCGGACGGAAGTGCAGGTTCTTGTCGTCCACCCAGTACCAGGCGCCGGTGACGGCGGGCTGGGAGCCGACGGTCAGGGCGCGCTCGACCTCCTGGCGGGCCTGGGGGTCCTTCACCGCCTCGGAGAGCTCCACGGTGAGCGGCTGGCCCACCCCGTAGACGCCGCTGCCGGAGGAGTCCGGGCCGAGTTTGGCGGTGAGCAGGCGTTCGGCGGCGAGGGTGCTGAAGCTCGCGGTGGTGTCGCCGCGGCCGCCCTTGCCGTCGTCGGCGGAGATCCGCACCGTGTACGCGGTGGCGGCCTTGAGCCGGCCGGTGGTCTGCCAGCTGCGCTGGTCCTCGGCGAGCTTCCCGGCGACCACCCGGCCGTCCGGGCCGACCACGGTGACGTCGGTGAGCCGGCTGTCCTGGACGGCCGTCACGGTGACCGGCTGGGAGGGGTCGGCCTTGGCGTCCGCCGAGAGGTGGACCAGCGGGGCCGCGTCGACCCGGTGCGGTCCGACGGGCTCCTCGTCCCCGGCCGTGCAGCCGGCCAGCGGGGCCAGCACGGCGAGGGCCAGCGAGATGCCGCCGAGAGCTGCGATTCCGCGCCTGTCGGCCATGGCCGCCTCCGAAGGTTTCGCACGATTGATCAGATCGTAGGAACGCCCCCGGTGAAGCGACATCCGAGGGACATCCGGTTCACCCAGCTGAGTGAGGCCGTCATCCCGGGGACGCAGCGGCGTCCGGGAACGCGGCAGGGCCGGTCCCCCCGTACGGGAGGACCGGCCCTGGTGCACGAGCGCGAACCCTACTGGTTCTGGTTCTCGCCGCGGTAGAACTCGAAGACCCATCCGAAGATGCCGATCATGATGATCGGGGCGGCCCAGAACATCAGCCACCAGCCGAAGATCACGCCCAGGAAGGCGAGCGCGCCACCGAGCGCCAGCGAGAGCGGCTGCCAGCTGTGCGGGGCGAAGAAGCCCAGCTCGCCGGAGTCGTCCGCGACCTCGGCCTCGGGGTTGTCACCCGCGCCGCTGTCCACCCGGCGGGCGGTGAAGGCGAGGTAGTACCCGATGAAGGCGCACAGCGCGAAGGCCAGGAACAGCGCCGTGGTACCGGCGGCCTCCAGGCCCGGGCCGTTGGTGTCGGAGTTGGTCCACAGGCCGTAGGTGATGGCCATGGCCAGCACGAAGACCGACAGGCCCAGGAAGATCTTTCCCTGTTCCTTCATCAGGCGTCGCCCTCCTTGTTGCCCTTGCCCAGCTTCGGGGCGTCGTACTTCGCCGGGGTCACGCCGGCGAGGTGCTTGGCCGGCTCACCGTGGTTCTCCAGGTAGTCCAGCGCGGCGATCTCCGGGTGGTGGAGGTCGAAGGCCGGGGATTCGGAGCGGATCCGCGGGAGGGTGAGGAAGTTGTGCCGCGGCGGCGGGCAGGAGGTCGCCCACTCCAGCGAGCGGCCGAAGCCCCACGGGTCGTCCACGGTGACCTTCTCGCCGTACTTGGCGGTCTTCCAGACGTTGTAGAGGAACGGCAGGATCGACAGGCCGAGCACGAAGGAGCCGATGGTCGAGACGGTGTTCAGGGTGGTGAAGCCGTCCGAGGCCAGGTAGTCGGCGTAGCGGCGGGGCATGCCCTCCGCGCCGAGCCAGTGCTGCACCAGGAAGGTGGTGTGGAAGCCGAAGAACAGCGTCCAGAAGGTGATCTTGCCGAGGCGCTCGTCCAGCATCTTGCCGGTCATCTTCGGCCACCAGAAGTGGAAGCCGGCGAACATCGCGAACACGACGGTGCCGAAGACCACGTAGTGGAAGTGGGCAACGACGAAGTACGAGTCCGAGACGTGGAAGTCGATCGGCGGGGAGGCCAGCAGGACACCGGTCAGACCACCGAAGAGGAAGGTGACCAGGAAGCCGACCGTCCAGAGCATCGGGGTCTCGAAGCTCAGCGAGCCCTTCCACATGGTGCCGACCCAGTTGAAGAACTTCACACCGGTCGGGACCGCGATCAGGAAGGTCATGAACGAGAAGAACGGCAGCAGTACCTGTCCGGTGACGTACATGTGGTGCGCCCACACCGTCACGGACAGACCGGCGATCGCGATGGTGGCCGCGATCAGGCCGGAGTAGCCGAACATCGGCTTGCGACTGAAGACCGGGATGATCTCCGACACGATGCCGAAGAACGGCAGCGCGATGATGTACACCTCGGGGTGGCCGAAGAACCAGAACAGGTGCTGCCAGAGCATCGCCCCGCCGTTGGCCGGGTCGAAGACGTGGGCACCGAACTTGCGGTCCGCCTCCAGGGCGAACAGCGCGGCGGCCAGCACTGGGAAGGCCAGCAGGACCAGCACCGAGGTCAGCAGGACGTTCCAGACGAAGATCGACATCCGGAACATCGTCATGCCCGGAGCGCGCATGCAGATGATCGTGGTGATGAAGTTGACCGCACCGAGGATCGTGCCGAAGCCGGAGAAGGCCAGACCCATGATCCACATGTCGCCGCCGACGCCGGGCGAGTGCACCGCGTCGGACAGCGGGGAGTAGGCGAACCAACCGAAGTCGGCGGCGCCGTTCGGGGTCACGAAGCCGGCCACCGCGATGGTCGAGCCGAAGAGGTACAGCCAGTACGCGAACATGTTCAGACGCGGGAACGCCACGTCCGGTGCGCCGATCTGGAGCGGCATGATCCAGTTCGCGAAGCCGGCGAAGAGCGGCGTCGCGAACATCAGCAGCATGATCGTGCCGTGCATCGTGAACGCCTGGTTGAACTGCTCGTTCGACAGGATCTGGGTCCCGGGACGAGCCAGCTCGGCACGCATGACCAGGGCGAGGATGCCACCGATCAGGAAGAAGGCGAACGACGTGCCCAGGTACAGGGTGCCGATCGTCTTGTGGTCAGTGGTGGTCAGCCACTTGATGATGGTGGAACCCGGCTTCCGGGTCCGCTGCGCCCCGACCGTGACGGCATCGGCGCCCCCGCCGGCCGCGGCGGGCTCGTTGAGGATGGTCACTTCTCTTCACTTCCCATGCCGATGAGGCCGGAGGGCACCCAGCCGTTCTGGCCCTTGGCGCGAAGCTCGGCCAGGTGCTTGTCGTAGTCGGCGCGGTCGACGACCTTGACGTTGAACAGCATGCGCGAGTGGTCGACGCCGCAGAGCTCGGCGCACTTGCCCATGTACTCGCCCTTGACGGTCGGCGTGACCTCGAACTTGTTCACCACGCCCGGCACGACGTCCATCTTCATCATGAAGTTGACGGGCCAGAAGTCGTGGATGACGTCACGCGAGGTGAGGCGGAACTGCACCGACTCGTTGACCGGCAGCCACAGCGTCGGAACCTCCTTGGGGGTTCCGACGTCGTACGCGGCGTCCTTGTTGGCCGGGTCGGGGGTCTCGGTGTTCTCGTAGTTGAACGCCCAGCTCCACTGGAAGCCCACCACGTTGACGTAGTGCTGCGGCTTCTCGGAGGTGGCCGTCAGCTTCGACTCGTCGCGGGCGACGAAGTAGAAGAGGACCGAGACGATGATGATGGGGACCGCGGTGTAGAGCGCCTCGATGGGCACGTTGTACCGGGTCTGCGGGGGGACCTCCACACCGGTGCGCTTGCGCCGGTGGAAGATCACGCTCCAGATGATCAGACCCCACATCAGTACGCCGACCACCAGCGCCGCGATCCAGGAGCCCTGCCACATCTGGAGGACCATGGGCCCTTCCTTGGTGACGGGGCTCGGGAGGCCAAGCCTGGGGAGGTCGTTGGCCGAGCAGCCGGTGGCGGTCGCGATGACGAGGCCCAGTGCCAGCGCCTGAGGCAGCTTCCGCCGCATCGTGCGCCGCGGCGAGCGGTCGGAGCCGTTGGGACTCACGTAGCGCCTTCCCGAAGTCTCGCCCGCCTTCGCGTCGCCCCGGGGAGGAGTGTGAGCCTCCCCGGCGACCCGTCCACGGGCACGGTTTGAATGCTTATGCGGGCCAAACCCTACTCCAGCCTTATGCGCTCCTGACGGGCAGCCCCCGGTAACGCGCCGCCCGCTAGCCCGATCAGGCCCGGTGGGGGCTGCGCCGCAGGTCATCGTAGGCATTCGAGGTCCGTACGCCCGATCGGGGGATGACCTCGGGCGACACCCGTGACGGCCCGTCGGGCGCGGACGAAGCGGACATTCGGGATGATCGACTGACGGCGGGTGAGCCGCCCGACCGACCGGGGACGCGGCCGGGTGTGTCGTTAAATGTGACCGTGTACTTCGACGCGGCCTCGACGGCCCCTCTGCACCCCGTCGCCCGGCAGGCGCTGACCGCCGCCCTGGACGAGGGCTGGGCCGATCCGGCCCGGCTGTACCGCTCCGGCCGGCAGGCCCGGATGCTGCTGGACGCCGCCCGCGAGACGGTGGCCGCGGTGCTGGGCACCCGGGCGGACGAGATCTCCTTCACCGCGAGCGGCACCCAGGCCGTCCAGCTCGGCCTGCTGGGCGCGCTGGCCGGGAACCGGCGGCGCGGCGGCCACTTCGTGCACTCCGCGGTGGAGCACTCCAGCGTGCTGCACGTCGCCGAACGCCACGAAAGCGCCGGGGGCGAGGTGTCGGTGGCGCCGGTCGACCGGGGCGGCCGGGCCGACCCGGCGGCCTTCGCCGCGCTGCTGCGACCGGACACCGCGCTGGCCGCGCTGCAGAGCGCCAACCACGAGGTCGGGACGGTGCAGCCGGTCGGCGAGGTCGCCGCGCTGTGCGCCGGGGCCGGCGTCCCGCTGCTGGTGGACGCGGCGCAGAGCGCCGGTCGGGCGGACGTCCCGGCGGGCTGGTCGCTGCTGACCGCGAGCGCCCACAAGTGGGGCGGCCCGCCCGGGGTCGGGGTGCTGGCGGTGCGCAAGGGCGTCCGGTACGCCTCGCCGCTGCCGGCCGACGAGCGCGAGGGCGGCCGGGTGCCCGGCTACGTCAACGTCCCGGCGATCGTGGCCGCGGCCGCCTCGCTGCGCGCCGTCCGGGCCGAGGCCGAGCGGGAGAACGCCCGGCTGCACGCGCTGGTGGAGCGGATCCGCACCCGGGTGCCGCGGCTGGTGCCCGAGGTCGAGGTGGTCGGCGACCCGGTGCGGCGGCTGCCGCACATCGTCACCTTCTCCTGTCTGTACGTCGACGGGGAGGTGCTGCTGACCGAGCTGGACCGGGCCGGCTTCGCGGTCTCCTCCGGCTCCTCCTGCACCTCGTCCACGCTGACGCCCAGCCATGTGCTGGCGGCGATGGGGGTGCTCACGGAGGGGAACGTCCGGGTCTCGCTGCCGTACGGGACGGCCGAGGCGGACGTGGAGCGCTTCCTCGCGGTGCTGCCGGACCTGGTGGCCGGCGTCCGGGCGCCGCTCGGGCTGGACCTGCCGGCTCCCGGGCCGGCGCCGGCCGCGATCGGGGCTGCGCCCCGAACCGAAGGGCGCGCCGGTGCCGAAAGCGAGGAGCGACAAGCGACCGACGAAGGAGGGAGTGCCGGAGCGAGGAGCGTCGGCGCCGGGTCCGAGCGCCCGGAGGCGAGCGGGCGGGTCACAGTGATCGACGCGCTGGGGAAGCGCTGCCCGCTGCCGGTGATCGAGCTGGCGAAGCGGATCGGCGAGGTGCCGCCGGGTGGCACGGTCGTCGTGCTGGCGGACGACGAGGCGGCCCGGCTGGACATCCCGGCCTGGTGCGGGATGCGCGGACAGGAGTACGCGGGCGAGGCCCCGGCCGCCGAGTACGGCGGCGACCGGGGCTCGGCCTACCTCGTCGTCCGGCGGACTACTTGACCAGGCGGGCGCTGATCTCGGTGGCCGCCTCGGCGCCGTAGGCCTCCTCGAAGCGCTTCAGGAAGGCGGCCGGGCGCAGCTCGTACTCCTGGGTGCCGACGGTCTCGATCACCAGGGTGGCGAGCATGCAGCCGATCTGGGCGGAGCGCTCCAGGTCGAGGTCCCAGGACAGGCCGGCCAGGAAGCCCGCGCGGAAGGCGTCGCCGACGCCGGTCGGGTCGACCTTGGCCTCCTCCTTGGCGCAGCCGACCACGATCGGCGCCTCGCCCTTGCGCTCGATCCGGACGCCCTTGCTGCCCAGGGTGGTGATCCGGGTGCCGACGCGGGTGAGCAGCTCCTCGGCACCCCAGCCGGTCTTGGTCTCGATCAGCGCGGCCTCGTACTCGTTGGTGAAGAGGTACGCGGCGCCGTCCACGATCTCGCGGATGTCCTCGCCCTCCAGGCGGGCCAGCTGCTGGGAGGGGTCGGCGGCGAAGGCGTAGCCGCGGGTGCGGCACTCCTGGGTGTGGCGGACCATGCCCTGCGGGTCGTCGGCGCCGACCAGGACGAGGTCCAGGCCGCCGACGCGGTCGGCGATCGGCTTCAGCTCGATGTTGCGGGCCTCGGCCATGGCACCGGTGTAGAACGAGGCGATCTGGTTGTGGTCCTCGTCCGTGGTGCACATGAAGCGCGCGGTGTGCCGGGTCTCGGAGATGTGGACGGAGTCGCAGTCCACGTTGTTGCGCTCCAGCCAGCTGCGGTACTCGGCGAAGTCCGCACCGGCGGCGCCGACCAGGACCGGGCGCAGGCCGAGCACACCCATGCCGAAGGCGATGTTCGGCGCGACGCCGCCGCGGCGGATGTCCAGGGTGTCGACCAGGAAGGACAGCGACACGGTGTGCAGCTGCTCGGCGACGAGCTGGTCGGCGAACCGGCCGGGGAACGTCATCAGGTGGTCGGTGGCGATCGAGCCGGCGACGGCGATACGCACGGGGGGTCTCCTCAGGGTGGCTGCGGGGCCAGCGGGCAGGCGGGGACGAACCCGCCTACGGTACCCGGCCCCGGGGAGCGCCCGGCAAGAGTGCCGCAAGTTGCCGCCCCACGGCCATGGTGGCACCCGTCGCCCTCCTCCGTGTACTACCTCCCGGTAGCACTGGTGGGCGGCCGGGCCCCTGCCTAGGGTCGGCCGTGGGGGGCCCGTCGTGCGGGCCCCGTCGTCGACCGCGGCAGCGTGGCCGCGGCCCTGGATCGGAGCGATACCGGATGATGACCGACCACTGTGCCCTGCCCGTCCTGCGGACCGAGGACGGCGAGACGCTCGACGCCCTGCTGGACTCCTCCCGGCGGCTGCGCCGGTTCTGGCCGCAGCTCGCGGCCGGCCCGGAGCCCGTCGCCCCCGCCTCGACCGGCTTCCGGGTGTCCTCCGGGGCCCAGCGGGTGGTCGCCGGGATGGCCGAGTACGGCTTTTGAGCCCGCCGGACCGGATCAGCCGCGCGCGGAACCGCCGCGGAACCACTGTGGAACCGGATCCGACCGGAGCACGTCACATCCGCGCGGAGCGGCGAGGAGGCGGCACCGCTGAACCCTCGGGAGGATGTGCAGATGGATCTGGAGACGATGCCCCGGCGCGGTCGGCGAGCGGTGGCCCTGACGGGTCTGGTGCTGGCGGCGGTGGTGACGGTGGCCGGCTGCGGCAGCGGCGGCGGCAAGCCCGCCTCGGACGCGGCGACGAGCGGCTCGGCCGCCGCGTCCGCCTCGGCCAGTGCCTCGCCGCAGGCCCCGGCGGACTCCGCGAGCCCGTCCTCGGCGGCTCCGACCGGGAGTTCCTCCGGGGCCGCGCAGCCGGCCCAGCCGCCGACCGGCTTCACACCCAGCCCGGCCTCGCCCCCGCCCGGGCAGCCGGCCCCGGCCACTCCCCCGGGCAACGGGATCGCGGTGGGCGAGCCGAACCCGAACGGTTCGGACGCGCCCGTCCGTCCGCCGGTCGCCTACCGGGTGGACGGCACCACCAAGCTGACCGTCTACTTCTTCGGCGGGGTCTGCACCACGTACGCGCTGAAGGCGGACGAGTCGCAGCCGGGCCGGGTGGACGTGCTGGTCGTGCCGGGCCCGCCCACCGTCCAGCCGGGGCAGGTGTGCAACGCGCTGGCCAAGCGGCAGTCGGTCGCGGCCGACCTGCGCTCGCCGCTGGCCGGGCGGACGGTGGTCGACAGGACGAGCGGTCAGGAGCTGCCGCTGGAGGGCGACCCGCACATGGGACCGGACCCGGTCACCCCGGACGTCGCCGGGCGGTAGGCGCCGCGGCGCCCGCGGGCGGAAACGGAAAGGCGGCCCCCGGGGTAACCCCCGGGCCGCCGTCCCCCGCGGGCTTATC
>NZ_JBSFJC010000199.1:0-10188 GCF_053597855.1 Kitasatospora sp. NPDC001225 | reverse complement strand
GGCCGTGCGGTACGGGCGTGCCTTCCACCGGACAGGCCGCTTCGAGCCGACCTCACAGGTGTGCTCGGACTGCGGCGTCAAGGACGGCCCCAAACCCCTCGGTGTCCGGGAGTGGACGTGCGGGGCGTGCGGGGCCGTCCTGGACCGGGATGTCAACGCGGCGGTCAACGTCGCCAAGGCCGCCGGACTGGCGGTATCGGCCTGTGGAGCGCAGGTGAGACCGGAACGTGTTCCGGCGCAGCGCGGTGAAGCAGGAACCCACCCGAAGCCGTACCGGGCAACGGTGCGACAGACGGGAATCACTCGCCTTTAGGCGGGTGAGGATGTCAATGCGACCTGCAACTGCTCGTCCCCCAGGGGCAGTCCGTCTTCGCCTGGCCCGCCGACCGGCTGGAGCACTTCCTCGGCACCGGCGACCCGCAGCGCGCCGTCGCCGCCCAACGCGCCTACCTCACCGCCTACTTCGGCCTCCACCTGCGCGGCATCCCCGCCCCGCTGCTGGACGCCCCCGCGCCGCAGTGGCCCGAGATCTGCTTCGACGCGTGAACCCCCCGCCGGCCCGCCCGTTCGGCCCCGTGGCGTCTCGCGCCGAAACCGCCACCGTCGGGGGCGACGGTGGCGGTGTCGGCGCGGGCGCGGGTGCGTCAGTACGGGAGCGGGCGGTTCTCCCGGGCCCACAGCTTCTCGGTCTCGCTCTGCTCCGGGGGCGGGGTGAGGCCGTCGATCATCCACAGGTTCCGCGGCGTCTCGTCGACGTGGAACTCGCAGTACAGGCCGCGGTCGGTGGTGTGGGGCGCGAGGAGGGCGGCGAGCGCCTCGCGGGTGCGCCTGCGCAGGTCCGGGTCCTCGGTGTGGCGGGCGATGTGCTCGACCACGACCCGTACGGCCGCGCCGTGCGGTTCGCCGCCGACGTGGAAGGAGTCGGCGGCGACCTCGTGGAAGAGGACCACCACGTAGAACTTCGGCAGTCCGAAGCGGGTGTAGAAGCCCGTGATGTCGGTGGAGAGCTGCTTCTTCTGCCCGGGGTCGTAGGTGCCGGGCGGGTGGTAGACGTGCCACAGGGGCATGGCGGTTCCTCCTGGTCGTCGGTCGGGTCGGGGTTTTTCGTCGGCGGTCGGGCCGGTGGTCCTGCCGGGGTGTCAGCGGCGGCCGAGGACGGCCAGGTCGTCCACGGGGCCCGACAGGGCGGCCTTCAGGGCCCGGGTGGCGTCGTCGACCAGCACCTCGTGCTCGCCGCGCTCGACGCCGTCCAGGACGGCGCGGGCCACCTCGGCGGGCGGGATCTTGTCGACCGGGACGGCCGCGACCATCTCGGTGTCCGCGAAGCCCAGGTGCACGCCGACGACCTGCGTGCGCTGGGCGGCGAGTTCCAGGCGCAGCGAGTTGGTCAGGGACCACAGCGCGGCCTTGGAGGCCCCGTAGGCCCCGGCCCCGGCGCCCCAGGACAGCAGCGAGTGGATGTCGACCAGCGCGCCGCCGCCGCGGGCGGCCAGCACCGGGGCGAAGGCCTGGGCGATGCGCAGCGGGCCGAGCACGTTGGTCTCGAAGGTGTCCCGGACCAGCGCGAGGTCGGCGCTGAGCAGCGGCGCCGGGTGCAGGACGCCGGCGTTGTTGAAGACGATGTCGACGTCGTCGGCGCGGGCCGCGAGGGCGGCCACCGAGGCGTCGTCGGTGACGTCCAGTGCGAGGACCTCCACGCGCGGGTCCTCGCTGGTGTCGGGGGTGCGGGCGGTGGCGTAGACCTTCTTCGCGCCGCGGGCCAGCAGTTCCGCGGTGAACGCCCGGCCCAGGCCCCGGCGGCCTCCGGTGACCAGGGCGGTGGAGCCTTCGATCACGGTCATGGTGCATCTCCTCGCTCTCGGGGCGGCACCGGCCGTCGCCGGCGGGTGCCGCAGCATTTAGATTATTACCATCATCTAAAGGGGATGGGAAAGTGGACGCACCAAGTGGAAGCACCGACCGGACGCACCACGCGTCGTACGAGAGGGAAGGAGCCGCGGCATGCCCCGCGTGTCCCGCGCCGAGGCCGAACGCACCCGCAGCCGGGTCGTCGACCACACCGCCCGCCTGATCCGCGAGAAGGGCGCCGACCAGGTCAGCGTCCCCGAGGCGATGGCCGCCGCCGGACTCACCCACGGCGGCTTCTACCGGCACTTCGCCTCCAAGGACGACCTCCTCGCCGAGGCCCTCACCGCCGCCTTCACCGAACGGCGCGACGCCATGGAACAACTCGCCGACCAGCCGCCCGCCCGGCGCACCCCCCGCGCCGAGTTCCTCCACCGCTACCTGTCCGAACTCCACCGCGACCACCCCGGCCACGGCTGCGCCGCCGCCGCCCTCGCCGCCGACGCCGCCCGCACCGAACCCGGCACCCCGCTGCGCACCGCCTACACCGCCGGACTGCGCGACCTCGTCGACGTCCTGGCGGCCCTGCCCGAACCCGCCGAACGGCAGGAGGCGCTCGCCGACCTGTCCACCATGGTCGGAGCACTGCTGCTCGCCCGGGCGAGCCAGGACCCCGACCTGTCCGGGGAGTTCCTGGCCGCCGCCCGCCACCGCCTGGCCGTCGATGACGGAGACGGAGACGGGGACGGGGACGGGGACGGGGACGGAAGCGGGGGCGGGGAGCCGGCGACCGCGTAGGGTCCGTACGTACGTGGACCTGGCGAAAGGACGGACCGTGCCGATCAGAGGCGTGCTCTTCGACGTCGACGACACCCTGTTCGACTACTCGGGCTCGGAACGGGCGGGCATCCTCGCCCACCTGCGCCACCTCGACCTGCTGCGCCGCGTCCCCGACCCGCAGACGGCGGTGGCGCTGTGGCGCGAGATCCTGGACGAGCAGTACGCCCGCTTCCTGGCCGGGGAACTCACCTTCACCGGCCAGCAGCGCGAACGCGTCCGCCGCTTCCTCGCCCGCCTCGGCGAGGACACCGCCGCCATGCCCGACGAGGCCGCCACCGCCTGGTTCGCCGGCTACACCGCCCACCGCGACGCCGCCTGGACCGCCTTCCCCGACGCCGCCCCCGTCCTCGCCGCCCTCGCCCCCACCCACCGGCTCGGGATCGTCTCCAACGCCCCGATGGACCAGCAGCGCCCCAAACTCCACGCCACCGGCCTGCTGCACCACTTCGCCGACACCGCCCTCGTCGGCTCCGACCGGCCCGGCGAGGCCAAACCCGCCCCCGCCATCTTCCTGACCGGCTGCGCCCGCCTGGGCCTGCCCCCGCACGAGGTCGCCTACGTCGGCGACAGGTACGACCTGGACGCCCTTGGCGCCCGGGGCGCCGGCCTGCGCCCCTTCTGGCTCGACCGCGCCGCCTCCCGCACCCCGGTCGACGACGGCATCCACGTCCTGCACACCCTGGCCGAACTGCCCGCCGCCCTGCGGACCTGAACCGGGGCCGCCCGGTCGCGCGGGAAGTCGGCCCGGCCGACTTCCCGCGTCGCGGGGGAGTGGGCGCGCTGCGCCGCTCGCCCCGCGCGGGCGTCCCGGTCGGGTGCTCAGTCGTCGAGGCCGAACAGGGCGCGGCAGCCCTCGTCCAGCCCGGTGACGGTGACCGGGGTGCGGGCGTTCCCGGCCCAGGCCTCGGGGGTCAGGCGCAGGCGCTGGGAGACCACCACCCGCCCGTCCAGGACGTCGCGGTCGATGCCGTCGCCGCGGTAGCCGAGCCGGCGCGAGACGGCCAGGGAGGAGTGGTTGTCGGCGAAGGACAGCGACCTCGCCGACCGCGTCCCCAGCTCCGCGAAGGCCAGGTGGAGCATCGCGGCGCGCATCTCGGTGCCCAGGCCCTTGCCCTGGAACTCCAGGCCGAGCCAGGAGCCCGAGACGATCTCGCGCCGCACGCCGAACTCCTTGGCGCGCATGTCCTGGATGCCCACCGGGCGCCCCTCGTGGAAGGCCACCAGGTTCAGCGCCCAGTCCTGCGCGCTCCAGCGCCCCAGCCGCCGCCAGTGCAACTGCACCACGTGCCGGGCCCGTTCGGCCGGCGGCAGCTCGCCCCACGGCGTCAGGAACGGGCGCTCCTCGGGCGGGTGGACGCCGCGGGCGGCGACGTCGGCCACCTCGGCGAGTTCGTCCTCGGTGGGCAGGCGCAGCTCCAGGCGGGGCGAGGACACGCGCAGCCCCCGCAGGGGCCAGTGGTCGATGATCATCGAGCCAGTGTGCCCAGCCCGCCCGCGCCGCGCACCGCCATTTCCACCTCGCCTTCACGTCCGCCTCCGCCCCGATTCCACCTCCCGGGGGACAGCGGCGGCGACCCGACTTGACGCGCCGTCACCTACAGTCGTGCGATGAGCGCACGAAGTGATACTCGGCTGGTCGGAGGACCGCCACCCCCGCACCGCCTGCCCACCCTCACCTCCCTGCGCTTCGCCGCCGCCCTCGCCGTCTTCCTCTTCCACGCCTTCCTCATCGCCGACCCGCTGCACCCCGGCGCCCCGCTCGGCTTCTTCGCCGACCCCCGCCTCGCCGCCGCCCTCGCCCACGCCACCTCCAAGGCCGGCTACGCCGGGGTCTCGTTCTTCTTCGTCCTCAGCGGCTTCGTCCTGACCTGGTCCGCGCGCGAACGCGAACGCCCCGCCGCGTTCTGGCGCCGGCGCCTGGCCCGGATCTACCCCAGCCACCTGGCGATGTGGGCGGCCGCCGCCCTCCTGTTCGCCTGGGCCGCCCCGGTGCGCACCTGGCTGCCCAACCTCCTGCTCGTCCACGCCTACTCGCCCGACCCGGACATCAACTCCGGGATGAACATGCCCAGTTGGTCGCTGTGCTGCGAGGCCCTGTTCTACCTGCTCTTCCCGCTCCTGCACCGCGCCGTACGGCGCCTGCCCGCACGCGCCCTGCGCCCGGCCCTGGCCGCCGTCCTGCTGGCCGCCGCGGCCGTCGCGGGAGCCGACGCGGTCCTGCTGTCCGACCGGCCCCGGATCCCCCAACTGCCCGTCTCCCTCGACCAGCTGTGGTTCGGCTACCTCTTCCCGCCGGCCCGGCTGCCGGAGTTCGTCCTCGGCATGCTGCTGGCCCGCGCCGTCGCCGCCGGCCGCGCCCCGCGCGTCCCCCTGGCCGCCGCCGCCCTCCTGGTGGCGCCCGCCTACGCGCTCGCGCTCGCCGTCCCCTCGCCCTACGACTTCGTCCTGCCGATGGTCCTGCCGCTCGCGCTGGTCATCTGCGCCGCCGCCCAGCACGACCTGCGGCGCGGCGCCGGGGACCCGCCGCCGCGCCGCCCGGCCCAGTGGCTGGGCGCCGTCTCCTTCGGCTTCTACCTCTGCCAGGGCGTCGTCCTCTTCCACGGCCGCCCCCTGCTGTTCGGCGACCGCACCTACCCCGCGCCGCTCGCCGCCCTGCTGACCGTCGCCGCCTTCGGCGCGACCCTGGCCGCCGGGGCCGTCAGCCACGCCCTGGTCGAGCGCCCCGCGGTACGGCGCCTCGCCGGCCGGGCGGCGGGAGCCGGCTGAGGGACGGCGGTGCGGGCGAGGGGCGCGCCGTTCAGTCCGTGGGCCAGGCCCGCAGGTCGGCCAGGGTGAGTGTCCGGAAGCGGCCTTCGCCGTCCCCCATGACGAGCAGTTGGAACTGCTCGGGGTCCGACCACGGGAGCTGCGCGGCGATCCGGGCGAACTCGGCGAACGGCAGGTGGTTCAGGGCGCCGCCGAAGAGGTGGGGAGGCCGCTTCGTGCCGCCCCAGGGGTGGTCCTCGGTGGAGATGTTCCGCAGGTTCCAGCGGCCGGGCAGGTCGGGGCTCAGCAGGTCGAGGCGGGCGTTGAGCTCGGCGACGACGTCGTCGTCGTCCGCCCAGCCGCCGGGGTTGAGGAGGATGGTCGTGATCGCTGACATGCCCCCATGATCGCCGCGACCACGGCAGGGCCGGCGGACGGGCCGTCAGCGGCCGGTGGCGGGGCGGCCGGGGGCGTCGAGGGCGGCGACCTCGCGCACCGCGTCGGCGATGGCGCGGAAGTCCTTCTTCAGGATCGCGCCGTGGTTGCTGGGCACCTTCGCGCTGATCAGGATGTGCGGGTTGCGCGCGGTGACCGCCGGCAGGGCCGCGCGGATCAGCTCCTGCTCGTCGCCCTTGCTGCCCAGCGAGGTCCCCGAGGCGATCACGTACCGGGTCGGGACGGTGATGGCGTCCAGCACCGGGCCCAGCGCGGCGGCGCTGCCGATCCTGCCGAGTTCGATGTTGGACTCCGACATCTGCCGGTGGGTCATCCGCGGGGTCAGGCCGGTGGGGCGGGCCAGTGCCATGAGCGGCGCCCACCGTCGGAACTGCGTGCGGATGCGCCGCTCCAGCTCCTCGGTCAGCCAGTCGTAGGGCAGCGCGCCGTCCACCAGGACCGCGCCGACGGAGCGGCCCGGGTTGCGCGAGGCCCAGTGCGCGGCGACGAACGCCCCGTAGGACCAGCCCACCAGCAGGGCCCGCCGCACGCCGCGGGCCGCGAGGACGGCGTCGACGTCCCGGACGGCGGCCTCGAAGGAGTAGTCCGCGGAGCGCTTCGACGTCCGGCCGCGGGCCCGCTCGTCGTAGGTGATGTGCCGCAGGCCCGGGCCGAGGTCGGCGAGGACGCGCCGCCAGTAGCCCTGGGTGGCGAACTGGCCGTTGAGGTAGAGCACGGGCAGGCCGGGGCCGCCGGTGTCGGTGGCGGCCAGGGCGGTGTCGTCGACCGGCACCAGGCCGGTCCACGGGGCAGGGCCGGTCGCGGGTGCGGTGCTGTTCGTCATGGTGTCCCCCTTGGACGGGTGTCGGGCCCCGGGACGGGGTCAGAGGCTGCGGGCGGTGATGTCGCCGTGGGAGGTGGTGGCGCGGATGTCGAGCACGGTGGCGCCGTCGTTGCGCAGGGAGTTGGCGACGCGGCCGTGGCCGGTGCCGGCGTCCAGGGCGGCGCAGACGCCGGCGGCGGCGCCGACGGTGATGCTCCCGGACTGGGTGCTCAGCTCGACGGTGCCCCGGTGGGCCTCGGTGACGCGGATGTCGCCCCGGGTGGTGCTGATCCGGGCGGGCCCGCCGAGGCGGCCGACCTCGATGTCGCCGTCGACGGCGCTCAGGTGCAGGCTCGCCGCCTCGTCGACCTTGGTGTGGCGGTACGCGCCGTCGAAGGCGACGTCGCCCAGGCGGCCGACGACGCGCAGTTCGGCGGCCGCGGCCTTGCCCCGTACGGCGGAGCCGGCCGGCAGCTGGACGGTGACCTCCAGGGAGCCGGTGGGGCCGAGCAGCTGGCCGCCGGACGCGGAGGTGACGATCCGCAGGACGCCGTCCTCGTAGGTGACGGCGGTCTGCTCGGCGGCCCGGACGTCGCGGCCCTTGCCGGGCTCGGCGGCCCGGACCTCGACGGTGGTGTCGACGCGCTCGGCGGCGATGAACCGCACGCGCCCGCCGGGGATGTCCAGGACGACGGTGACCGGGGCGGGGGTGGCGAACTTCTGCATGCTGCGCTCCTGTGCGGTTTCGTTCCATCGGTGTTTCCGACATTGGAAACGCTACGTTGCTTTCAAGATCTTGGCAACTAGTTCGTTGCGTCAAAGTAGCGTAATGGCAGGTGGATAGCGGGAAACTGTTGCAACGGACGCACGGGTAACGCAACGGACGTCACCCCGATCATTGCAATGGTCTGAAGGTGAACGCTAAGGTGGGGGCCGGCCGGGAACCACACGGCCGACCGGGAACCACACGGCCACCACCACCGAGGAGAACGCGATGCCGGGAGGCAGGCTCACCCAGCAGGAACGCCGGCAGATCGCACTGGGGCTGGCCGACAGCCTCCCCTACGCCGAGATCGCCCGACGCCTGGAACGCCCCACCTCGACCGTCACCCGCGAGGTCATGCGCAACGGCGGCCCCGTCGCCTACCGCGCCGACCTCGCCCACCGCGCCACCGAACACCGCGCCCAACGCCGCCGCCCCGCCCCCACGGCAGGCCCACGGCCCGGCACCCACCCCCACGGCCGCGACGACGAGGCCGTGGCCGCCTACGAGGAGCAGCTCACCACCGTCCTCATGGGCTCCGGCCTCAACCGGATGGGCGCCCGCGTGGTCACCTGCCTGTCCACCACCGACGCCGGCAGCCTCACCGCCGCCGAACTCGCCCAACGCCTCCAGGTCAGCCCCGCCTCCATCTCCAAGGCGATCGCCTTCCTGGAGAGCCAGAGCCTGGTACGCCGCGAACGCGACGAACGCCGCCGCGACCGCTACATCGTCGACGACGAGCTCTACTACCAGGCCGTCATCGCCAGCGCCCGCGCCAACGACAGGGTCATCGAGACCGCCCGCCAGGGCGTCGCCGTCCTCGGCCCCGGCACCCCCGCCGCCGTCCGCCTGGAGAACATCGCCCGCTTCCTCGACTTCATCAGCGAAAGCATCGTCCGCGCCGCCGAACAGGCCCGCGAAGTCCTCCACACCAAGCCGGTGGCGGCCGCCATCGAGGACGAGGCGCCGGAGTAGGAAGTCGGCGGGGCCGACTTCCTACTCCCGAGCCGTGACAGGTCAGGCCGCCCGGCGCAGCGCGGCCTTCTCGATCGTCCGCACCCGCCGCCACGTGTACACCCACGCGTCGATGTCCCGCACCCCGCAGATCTGCAGGAAGTGCCGCACCTTCTCCATCTGCGGAAGGGACGTCGCGTTGAGCATGTCGGAGATCGTGCTGCGCCGCAGGACCTTGCCGTAGGCGGTCTGCCGCTGCTGGTGCAGCCGCGCGCTGCGCTCCTCCAGCCGGCGCAGTGACGGCTCGCCGGCCCAGACCCTGACGTCCTCCAGGCCCGCGACGAACTCCTTCGCGGTGGAGAACAGCACGGGATCGGGTTCGCCGGCGGCCGGGACCGGTACGCGCCAGTCGGTGACGGGTGGCCTCTTGGTGGCCGACTGCGCGACGGCGCGAAGTGCCTTTCGCGCTTCCTCGTGAAGGAACAGCATTTCCAGTCGGACGCTGCCCTCCACGGCCATCGCCGCCAGCAGCGCTCCCAGAGTCTCGCGCTGGGGGAAGTACTCCCCTTCGAGCGTCGAATGAATGACACTATGACTCAGGCCGCTGATGTCTGCGAGTTCCTTCGAGTTCCGCACGGGTGCGCGACGGTGGAGCCTCTGCAGTTCGGAGAAGAACTCCTGGCTTGCGTTCATCGCCGCCCCCGCACGGCCGTGCCGGAGGCCTCGACGGCGGCGGTGACGATGACGGTCACCAGCGCCTCGACGGCGTACCCGAGGACGATCAGGGCGATGACGCCGGCCAGGGCGACCGCGAGGAACGCCGCGGACAGCGCGGCCCGCCGCAGGCCGGAGCCCTCGGCGGGCGGGGTGGCGGGCGGCGGCGTGCGCCGCACCGCGCATCGGAGTTCGAGCAGCACAGTGGTCCCTTCTGAACCCTCAACCCGGACGTGGGGATTGCCGTCCCCTGGGCCACCCGACGGGTGGTTGGGCCAGATCATGCGCGGGCCGCCAGGCGCTGCGCAAGTTCCCGCCCGCGGCTCCTCCGGCGGCAACCAGGCATTGCAAGAGTTGATATGACTGACTGTCGGGACGAATTCGGACACCATTGCCGCGCCGCCGGCGCCCGCGTGTCCGAAGTCGTCCGGGACTGTCCGAGACCGTCCGGGCGCCGTCGGGCGGGTCGCCGGGATCGCACCTGCTCGGGGCGGTCCGGCGTCCGGGAGTGTCCGAAGCCGTCCGGTCGGCTTGGTCGCAGCGCCGCCGAATGCAAGAGTTGCGATCCGAGAGCCCTTCCCCTCAACCCGGACGGTCTCCCCGGGCGGAGCGCTGTTGCCGCAGCCCCGCCGTGACGCGGATCACATCGGAGAAGGCCTGCCCCCGTCCCGGGAGCAGGCCTTCTCCTCGTCCCCGCCCACCGGTCAGGGCGTCAGGGCGTCAGGAGCAGCCGCCCGCGCAGGCCTCCGGCCTCCAGGCGGCGGTGGGCGTCGGCGGCGTCGGCGAGCGGGAGGGTGTCGGCGACCCGCAGGGTGAGGCGGCCGTCGGCGGCGAGGCCGGACAGGCGGGCCAGCGCCGGGCCGTCGGCGGTGATCCACACGTTGGCGACCCGGATGCCGCGCAGGGGCACCGGGGCGCTGCCGGCCGCGACCGCGACGAAGGCGCCGCGGCCGCGCACCGCGCCCAGGGCCCGTACGCCCAGCAGGGCGGCGTGGAGGGGGCCGGGGTGCCCGCCGGGCCGCGCCAGCCGTCGGGCGGGCGGCCCGGGGGGGGGGGGTCCGCGGTCGCG
>NZ_JBSFJC010000198.1:0-10354 GCF_053597855.1 Kitasatospora sp. NPDC001225 | reverse complement strand
CGGACACCTGGGGGATCGGGTGTCCGGGCCGCCGCGCCGCCGGCGTTTCCGCCCGTTCCCGCCACTCCGACCTGCCCGGCCCCGCCCCGCGGGCCGTACGGGCGGCGGGCGTAGGCTCCCGCCGGTGACACCAGCACCGACACCCCCTGCCGAGGCCGGACGGCCCGTCGAGCCCGGCCCCGTCTGGACCCCGCTGACCCGCGCCACCGCCGTCGACCGCGCGACCGGCCTCGCCTGGCTGTCCGGGCTCGGCCACAACCGCGCGGCCCCCGCCGGCCTGCTCCTGCGCCTCCTGGACACCGGCGAGCACCATTTCCTGGACCGCGACGACCTGCCCGACGGAGTCCTGGACGCCGCGATCGCCCACCCCGACCGGCGCGTGCGGATGGGCGCCGCGGAGAGCGGCCGGCTGTCACCGGCCCAGTGGGAGCGGCTGATCGCCGCCACGCCCGGGGCGGCGCTGCGCGAGCTGTTCGCGGAACTGGCCGAGGGGCCGGGCCGCCCGCGCAACCACCCCCGCTTCCCCCGCCTGGGCCTGCTGCGCCTGGCCGCCGACCCGAACCCGCGCCTACGGGCCCTGGCCCTCGACGACCCCGCCGCCACCCCCGCCCACGTCGAACGGGCCGCCGCCGACCCCGACCCGGCCGTCCGCCGGGCCGCCGCCGCCGACCGTCGGCTCGCCCCCGCCACCGCCTCCGCGCTCGCGGCCGACCCCGACGGCGGCGTGCGGCACTTCGCCCGCGTCAACCCGGCCCTGCCCCCGGAGGACCTGGTGGTGCTGCTGCTCGACCCGTGCCGGGCCGACACCGCCGCCAGGAACCCCGCGATCCCCGCCGCCGTCCTGCACCGCATGGCCGACCTCGCGATCCCGCACGCCGCCGTACCCCGGCGCTGACCCGCCCGGGGCCGGTCCTGGGCACGGACCGGCCCCGGGCAGGGGTGGGGCTCAGTGGCAGACGAGCTTGTTGCGGGCCAGCTCCTGGACGGTGCCGGGGTTGACCGGGGTGTCGCAGGAGACGGTGCCCTCGATCTCGGCGTCGAAGGTGCTGTAGGTGGGGTGGGAGCCGAAGGCGTAGGCCCAGTACCCGTCACCGGGGTCGTTGTTGCCCCAGCCGCCGCGGGGGAGGCAGACGTACTCGTCGGCCTTGCCCTGGACGCGGTTGGTGCCCTTGAACACCGCGTAGTCGCCGGGGCGGGAGAAGTTCAGCGTGACCTTCTGGGACCAGGTGCTGGTGGTGGACTTGCTGGTCTGGACGGAGAAGCCGACCTTGATGGAGACCTTCGCGAAGAACGCCCCCGCCTCCGCGTTGATCTCGGTAGAGGCGTTGAAGGTCGTGCTGACGTTCTGGACCTCGGTCACGGTGGTCTCGACGGAGCCGGTGGTGCCCGGGGCGATGGTGATGCCCTTCCAGTGGGTGAGCACCGGTTCGACGACGGCGGTCGAGACCTCGTACAGCCCGGTCCGGGAGACGCGGGGGTCACATGGGCCGCCCGGCTCGGCCGCGTGGGCCGTACCGGTGGCGAAGGCCGACGCCGCGACCGTCAGGACGGCGAGCGCGGCGGGTAAGGACAGCCGCCGCAGGAACGTGTTCGTCAAGGGGACTCCTCGGGGGAGGGGGTGTCGGACCGTCACGCGGCCGGCACCCGGCATGGATTCGTCAGATCGTGCCCAGAACACCCCCACCGCACACCCACAACACCGAACTCCCCTGCACAAGCGGAAGGTTGGCCGTGCACATAGCCTGTTGCACACCGCCGGACCGTCCCTATACTGCCGTTGCCCGCAGGCCGGAACCCGGCCCCGGGCATCCGCCGCTGCGCCCGGCCAGGGCGGCCGGCCGCCCGTACGAGGGAGAACCGATCATGGTCAAGCACTACCTCAAGTACGCCTTCAGCACCCTCACCGCCGCGATGTTCCTGCACATGGTCTGATCCGACCGACCCCGGCCGGGGCCGGGTGGCCCATCGTCCGACCCTGGCCTGGGAGTCCGCTTGTTCGCGACCGCGCTGAGCCAACTGCGCTACGGTGCAGCGATCCTGACGAACCGTCGCATCCGCCCCCGCGACCTGGAACGCCTCGCCCGGGACCTGGTCGCCACCATCGCCGAGTTCGGCGAGCCCGGCGAGGACTCCGCCCTGCTGCCCGGCCGCGCCGGACACGTCGACCCGCAGGTTCGGCGCGAAGTGGCCCGCCGCAGCCTGCGCGCCACCGCCCGCACCGCGGCCCGGCACACCGCCTACTACCGCCGCACCTTCGCCGAACTCGGCCTCGACCCCGACCGGTTGGAGCCCGAGGACTGGTCACGCGTCCCCGTCACCCCCAAACAGGCACTGCGCGCCCTGCCCGCCGCCTTCGTCTCCGACACCGCCCGCCCCGCCCTGCAGGCGCTCACCACCGGCACCAGCGGCACCCCCACCGCCGTGTGGTTCTCCCGCGCCGAACTCGAGTGCGCCATCGCCTTCAGCACCATCTCCGCCGTGCTCGGCCTCGGCCTGCGCCCCCGCCACACCGTCGCCTACGCCGGCTGCTCCCGCGCCACCCTGTCCCTGGTCAACGCCGAGGAGTCGGCCACCCGCGCCGGCGCCGGCTTCGTCCAACTCGGCACCGTGGCCCCCGCCGTGGCCCTCGACCGCCTCGCCGCCCCGCTCGGCCTGCCCGGCAAGGACCCCCAGGTCACCCACCTCACCACCTCCGCCTCCTACCTGGCCGCCCTCGTCCAGGAGGCCGAACAGCACAAGTGGCGCGAAGCCGACTTCGGCCTGGAGTCGATCAGCGTCGGCGGCGAGGTGCTCTCCGCGCCGCTGCGCCGGCGCGCCGAGGCTGTGTTCGGCGCCACCGCCACCTCCGCCTACCTGATGACCGAGATCCTGCCCTCCGGCGCCACCCCCTGCACCCGGGGCCACCTCCACCACACCACCGAGTTCGGACACCTCGAAGTCCTCGACCCGCTCACCTGGGAACCCACCGCCCCCGGCGGCACCGGCACCGTCGTGCACACCCCCTACGTGCCCTACCGCGAGTGCACCCTGCTGCTGCGCTACGCCACCGGCGACCTCGTACGCCTCCCCGCGGAGCCGCCCGACTGCGAACTCGCCCACCTGCCCGCCACCTCCGAGATCCTCGGCCGCTGGAACGGCCCGCTCAGCCGTACCGTCACCACCCGCGAGGTGCTCGACCTGGTCGAAGCCGAACCCGAGGTCCCGCTGCCCGCCCGCCACGCCCTCACCGACGGCCCCGACGGCCCCGACGGACCGGCCCGCCTGCACCTGCTGGTCGACCGCCTGCCCGCCACCGCCCTGCGCGGCCGCCTGGAGGACCGCGCCCGCGCCGCCGGCCTGCGCCTGGCCGACATCCTGCTGTACGAGGACCGCGCCGCCATGCCGCCGACCGCACCCCTGCGCGCCGACCTGCGCGAGCACACCTTCGACACCTTCGACGTCCCCGCCGCCCCCGGCACCCCCGCCGCCCCCGACCGTGTCCCCGGAAGGCGCTGAATGACCGTCGACCCCGCCGCCCTGGCCGCCCTCAGCGCCGCCGTCGCCGCCGAGACCGCCCTGGCCGCCTGGTACCTCGCCCGCGTCCGGATGCCCCGCCCCCCGGTCGGCGTCTACACCGGCGGCGACATCGCCGTCCTGTGCGCCGGAGTCGTCCTCGCCCCGCTGCTCTACACCGCCCTGCCCGCGGCCGCCGTCTCCGCCGTCTTCGGCCTCGTCGCCTGCCTCGCCGTCCAGTTCACCCTCGCCCCGCTGCTCGCCGCCACCCCGCTGCGCGCCACCCCCTGGTCCTGGGCCGCCGCCCTCACCGCCACTGCCGCCACCGCGCTCGCCGCCCTCACCGGCCACCCCGCCGCCGCCCGTGCCGGCAGCGACCTGATGATCGCCACCGCCGTCGTCGGCGTCGCCAACCTCTGGACCCAGAGCGGCCTGCGCTCCGGCCACACCGCCGCCCTGGCCGCCGTCCTCACCGGCTACGACCTGGCCGCCACCACCCTCACCGACACCACCACCCGCTTCTTCGAACAGGTCCAGGACCGCCCCTTCGCCCCCCTGCTCGCCCTCACCGGCGGCCCGGCCCCCGTCGCCGTCGGCCTCGGCGACCTCCTGCTGCTCGTCCTCTACCCGCTCGTCGCCGCCAAGGCCCACGGCCGCACCGCCGCCGCCGTCGCCGCCCTCGTCGGCCTGCTCACCACCAGCGCGGTCAGCGCCTGCTTCGCCGCCGGCTGGCTCACCAGCGGATTCCCGCTGCTCACCGCCCTGGGCCCGCTGATCGTCGCCCAGCACCTGTACTGGCGGCGCCGCACCGGCGGCGAGCGCACCACCGCCCAGTGGCGCGAGGGCCACCAGCTCCCTCTCCCGCTGCCGTCCTCCGTCGGCCACGAGCCCGCCGCCGCCCTCGCCGCCCCCGTCCCCGACGGCACACCCCCGGGCACCTGGCTCGCCCTCGCCGACGGCCGCGTCCTCGGCACCGGCCCCACCCCCGGCCACGCCCGCCGCGACGCCCGCCGCAACGGCACCGACACCCCCACCACCGCCCGGCTGGTCTGACGCCTTCCAGCGTTCCGCCGGCGCGCGTCCCGAGGCCCTGTCAGTGCCGGCCGCCATGATTCCCGCATGACCGCCACCGCAGCACCGCTGTCCTCCCCGTCCGCGTACGCCGACGCCGTCGCCACCGCCGTCCGGGCCGCCGCCGCGTACTACACCGACGGCTCCACCCCGCTCGGCGACGACGAGTACGACACCCTGCTGCGGGCCATCGCCGCCTACGAGAGCGCCCACCCCGGCGAGACGCTGCCCGACTCGCCGACCGGCAAGGTGGCCGGCGGCGCCGCGAACGGCGACGTCCCGCACAGCGCCCCGATGCTCTCCCTGGACAACGTGTTCTCCGCCGAGGAACTCGACGCCTGGGCCGCCGGCCTCGAACGGCGCTTGGGCCGCCCCGTCACCGCCTGGTGCGTGGAGCCCAAGCTCGACGGCCTCGCCATCGCCGCCCGCTACCGCGCCGGCCGCCTCCAGCAGGTCGTCACCCGCGGCGACGGCCTCGCCGGCGAGGACATCACCCACGCCGCCGACGCCGTCCTCGGCCTGCCCGCCGAACTCACCGAACCCGCCGACATCGAACTGCGCGGCGAAGTCCTCCTCACCCGGGACCAGTTCGACCACGCCAACCGGATACGCGCCGACCACGGCGCCACCCCCTTCGCCAATCCGCGCAACGGCGCCGCCGGCACCCTGCGGGCCAAGGACCGCCCCTACCGGATCGAACTCACCTTCTTCGCCTACGACGCCATCGGCCCCGACGGCCTCGCCCACAGCGCCCTGCTGGACCATCTCGCCGCCCTCGGCGCCCACACCGCCGCCACCACCGCCGCCAGCCCCCGGCGCTGCGCCGACACCGCCGAAGTCCAGCGGCGCGTCGAGGAGATCGCCGCACTGCGCGCCGAACTGCCCTTCGGGATCGACGGCGTGGTCGTCAAGGCCGACCTGGCCGCCGACCGCGCTGAGGCCGGCTCCGGCTCGCGCGCACCGCGCTGGGCGGTGGCCCGCAAACTGGCCGCGCAGCACCAGGTCACCCGGCTGCTCGCGGTGGAGTGGAACGTCGGGCGCACCGGCGTCATCGCCCCGCGCGCCGTCCTCGAACCCGTCGTCATCGACGGTGTCACCGTCACCTTCGCCACCCTCCACAACCCCGCCGACATCGAACGGCGCGGCCTGATGATCGGCGACCAGGTCTTCGTCTACCGCGCCGGCGACGTGATCCCCCGGGTCGAGGCCCCGGTGCTCGACGCCCGCACCGGGGCCGAGCAGCCGATCGCCTTCCCCGAGACCTGCCCGCGCTGCGGCGACGCCATCGACACCACCGAGCAGCGCTGGCGCTGCGTCCGCGGCCGCGACTGCCAGGCCGTCGCCTCCGTCCTCTACGCGGCCGGCCGCGACCAGCTCGACATCGAGGGCCTCGGTGGCACCCGCGCCGTCCAGCTCGTCGAAACCGGCCTGGTCACCGACCTCGCCGACCTGTTCACCCTCACCCGCGAACAGCTGCTCACCCTGGACCGGATGGGGGAGACCAGCGCCGACAACCTGCTCGCCGCGATCGCCACCGCCCGCACCCGGCCGCTCAACCGGGTCTTCTGCGCCCTCGGCATCCGCGGCACCGGACGGACCATGTCCCGCCGGATCGCCGCGCACTTCGGCTCCATGACGGCGATCCGGGCCGCCGACGCCGAGACCCTGGCCGGCGTCGACGGCATCGGCACCGAGAAGGCCCGCGTCGTCGCCGCCGAACTCGCCGAACTCGCCCCGCTGCTGGACCGCCTCGCCGCCCTCGGCGTGGGCACCGCCGTCACCGCCCCCACCGCTCCCGCCGCCACGCCGACGGCAGGGGAAGGCGACACCGCCGACGGCCCCGCCGACGACCGGGGCCCGCTCGCCGGCGAGGCCGTCGTCGTCACCGGCAGCATGACCGGCGCCCTCGCCGACCTCTCCCGCAACCAGATGAACGAACTGGTCGAACGCGCCGGCGGCAAGGCCTCCTCCTCGGTCTCCAAGCGCACCACCCTCCTGGTCGCGGGCGAGAAGGCCGGCTCCAAGCGCGCCAAGGCCGAGGAGCTCGGCATCCGCATCCTCACCCCCGAGGACTTCGCCACCCTGGTGGCCGCCCACCTCCTCCCGGCCTGACGGGCCCCTCCCGCGCGGGGGTCCGGCCGGGGCCGGACTTCTCGCGCTCACGCGTCCGCCCGGGCCCCTCCGGACGGTCCGCCGGGGCGCCGTCCGGCGGACCGTCAGCCGCCCGGGGCCGGCGGCAGCCGGAAGCCGACCTCGGCACCGCCGCCGGGAGCGGCGGCGGCGAAGACGGTGCCGCCGTCCGCGACGACCAGGTCGTGGACGATGGCCAGGCCCAGCCCCGAACCCGGGGTCGACTGGGTGCCGGCGGCACGGTAGAAGCGCCCGAAGACGGCCTGCCGGTCGCCGGCGGCGATCCCGGGCCCGCGGTCGCGCACGGCCAGCCGGGTGCCGGTGACGCGGACCTGGACCAGGGTGCCGTCCGGACTGAACTTGACGGCGTTGCCCACCAGGTTGTCCACGCAGCGCTGGAGCGCCCGCGGCCGGGCCAGCACCGGGACGGGCCCCTCGGTGATGACGGCGATCTCCCGGCCGGTACGGCGGCGGAAGCGCCGCGCGCTGTCCTCGGCGGCGGCCGGCAGGTCGAGCGGCTCCGGCTCCTCCGCGCTCTGCTGGTCGGTGGCCAACTCGACCAGCTCACGCACGAGTTCGTCGAGCGCGACGGTCTCGGTGACCAGGGTCGCGAGGATCTGCTCCTCGTCCTCGGGAGCGAGCCGGCCGCGGGCGCGCTGGAGGAGCTCGGCGCACCCGCGCACCGAGGTCAGCGGGGTGCGCAGCTCGTGGCTGGCGTCCTGGACCAGGCGCTGCTGCTGCTCGCGGGAGCGGCGCAGCGCGCCGACCATCGACTCGAAGGCCCGGGTGAGGCCGCCGACCTCGTCGCGCCCGGCGGCGGGCAGCGGGGTGGCCAGGTCACGGGTGGTGGTGATGTGCTCGGCGGCGCGGGCCAGGCGCCGCACCGGGCGCAGGATGCGGCCGAGGACGAGCCAGCTGAGCAGGGCGCAGGCGGCGGCGGCCGCCACGCTGGTGACGGTGATCCGCCGCAGGAACGCGTCGTCGACCTCGGTGACCCCGGCGTAGGTCTGGCCGACCATCACCGCGCCCTGCCCGTCGGGGCGGGCCTGGGTGAGGACGCCGTAGGGGGTGCCGTCGACGGTGGCGTCCTCCTGGTGGGAGCCCTGCCCGGTGCGGGCCACCTCCAGGGCCCGCTCGGAGACCGGCAGCGCCGGCCCGCCGCCCGGGGCCAGCGGCCGGGCGGTGCCGTCGGCGGGCAGCAGCTGTTCGACGGTGTCGGGCCGGGCGGGCGGCAGCCGGCCGAGGTCCAGGGCGGCGAGCACGGTCTCGGCCCGGTCCCGCAGGCTCCGGTCGAGCTGGTCGGAGACCAGGGTGCTGACGCCGCGGTAGGCGGCGGTGACGGGCACGGCGATCGCCAGCAGGACGGAGGCGAGGACCACCAGGCCGATGCGGGTGCGCAGCATCAGGCGGTCCGGGCGGTGTAGCCGACGTTGCGCACGGTGTGGATCAGCCGGGGCGCGCCGTGCTCCTCGGTCTTGCGGCGCAGGTAGCCGACGTACACGTCGAGCGAGCGCGAGTCGGTGTCGAAGTCATAGCCCCAGATGCGCTCGTAGATCCGGTGGCGGGTCAGGACGGTGCCCTGGTTGCGCAGCAGCAGCTCCAGCAGGTCGAACTCGGTCTTGGTCAGGTCGAGCCGGCGCCCGCCGCGGTGGGCCAGCCGGGCGGCCGGGTCCAGGGCGAGGTCGGCGAGGACGAGCCCGGTGTCCTCGCCGTCCCCGGCGTCGAGCGGCTCGGTGCGGCGCAGCAGGGCGCGGATGCGGGCCAGCAGCTCCTCGGTGGCGAAGGGCTTGGCGAGGTAGTCGTCGGCGCCCGCGTCCAGCCCGGCGACCCGGTCGCCGAGCTGGTGGCGGGCGGTGAGGACGAGGACGGGCAGGCGGTCGCCGCGCCGGCGCAGCATCCGGCACAGCGCGAGGCCGTCGAGGCGGGGCATGACCACGTCCACCACCGCGAGGTCGGGGCGCCGGTGCTCCAGGAGCTCCAGCGCCTCCTGGCCGTCGGCGGTGGTGAGCACCCGGTAGCCCTCGAAGCGCAGCAGGTGGTCGAGGGTGGCGCGGACACCGGGGTCGTCCTCGACGACCAGGACGGTGCGCCGGGCGTCGGCGGTGGGATCTGTCATGGTGTCATCCTCGCTGGTGGCGGGCGTGGTCAGGCCGGTCGGGGGCTGCCGACGACGCGTCAGCGGGGGACCGGGACGACCGCGACCGGCGGGACCTGGGCCAGGCAGGAGGTGTCGCCGACCTCGCCGGTGCGGATGAAGCCGCTGGCGATCTCCAGGGCGCAGCCGGTGGACTCCAACTCCGGGAGGTGTCCGCTGTTGGGTACCGAGACGAACGCGCTGTGGCGGAACTGGGCCGCCGACAGGCGGGAGTTGACCTCGGGGGTGTTGGTGTCGAGGTCCCCGGAGAGCACCAGGACGGGCACGTCGGGCAGGTTCCCCAGGTCGGTCGGCTGCGGGCGGGCGGTACCCCGGCGCGGCCAGTTCAGGCAGTTGTCCCCGCCGTCGGTCTGGCCCGCGGCCCAGCCCTCGGGGTTGAAGGCCCCGAAGTCGGCCGGGTCGGCGGCGGCCAGGGCGGCGCGGTACTGGCGGCGGCGCTCCGACACCGGGGCCTCCGGGTCCCAGGCGCGGACGTAGTCGTTGCAGGTGACGGCCAGGAAGGAGGCCTGGTCCTCGGTGCCGGTGCCCTCCATCTCGCCGCGCACCAGGGCGGACAGCGGCCCCTCGTCGCCCGCGGCGAAGGCGTGCAGGGCGGCGGGCAGGGCGCCGAGCAGCCCGGACTCCCCGGGGTGCAGGCCGATGCCGCGGGTGGCCGGCTCGTACATCAGGTCGGCGAGCTTGTCCTCGGTGAACAGCACGGTGCGCCGCTCGCCGCCGGCCTCGGCGGTCACCTTCAGCGGGCGGGCGCGCAGCCGCTCGGCGACGGCGGCGAGGTCGTGCACCGCGGTGTCCGGGTCGCAGGCGCCGCTGCGCTCGCAGATCCGGCGCAGCGTCAGGGAGACCTGCTGGGCGCCGGGCCGGGCCAGGGAGTCGAAGGCGACCGGGTAGGCGCCGGACAGCACCATCTTCTCGACCCGCTCGGGATGGCGGTCGGCGTAGACCGGCATCAGGTAGGTGCCGTAGGACATGCCGTACAGCACCAGCCTGGGGGCGCCCAGGCGCTCGCGGGCGGCGTCGATGTCGTCGGCGGTGGCGGCGCTGGTGTAGCCGCGGGCGCGCGGGCCGAGTTCCTCGGCGCACTCGGCGACGGCCTCGCGCTGGCCGGCCCGCGGGGCCCAGCGGTACTCGGCCTCGGTGACGTCGCAGGGCAGCCGGCCGGAGCGGCCGGTGCCGCGCGGGTCCAGCAGGAGCACGTCGTAGTCGTCCAGCACCCCCCGCAGCGCACCGGCCACCTGCTCGGCGCGGTCGATCAGGGTCTCGCCGGGGCCGCCGGGGTTGAGGGCGACGGTGCCCAGGGCCGGACCGGGGCGGCTGTGGCGCACCACCGCGTAGCTCACGTCGACGCCGCCCAGGCGCGGCTCGCCCGTCACCAGGGGCCGGCGCATGGTCGTGCAGTCGACCTGGTGGCCGGGGACGGCCGGGCACCACGCGGGCCGGCCCTGCGCCCCGGCGGCGGGTGGTGGTGGCGTGGAGGGTGTCGGGGGTGAGGGCGCGGGGGGCCGGGGC
>NZ_JBSFJC010000197.1:0-10429 GCF_053597855.1 Kitasatospora sp. NPDC001225 | reverse complement strand
GCACCCTGGAGTGCCTGGGCCGCATCGACGGCCAGGTGAAGATCCGCGGCTACCGCATCGAGCTCGGCGAGATCGAGAGCGCCCTGCGCGAGCACACCTCTGTCCGCGACGCCGTCGTGGCCGCGCACGAGGACGCCCAGGGTGACAAGTCCCTGGTCGCCTACGTGGTCCCGGCTGACGACTCGGCTCCGGACACGGCCGCGCTGCGGGAGTTCCTGTCCCGCTCGCTGCCCGAATACATGGTCCCGGCCGCTTTCATGGAGCTGGCGGCCATCCCGCTGACCAACAGCGGCAAGGTCGACCACAAGGCCCTGCCCGCCCCGGACGCCGACGCGTTCGCGCAGTCCGCGTACGTGGCGCCGCGTACCCCGGTGGAGGAGAGGCTGGCGGCCGTCTGGTCGGACGTCCTGGGCGTCACCCGGGTCGGCATCGAGGACAGCTTCTTCGACCTCGGCGGCGACTCCATCCGCGTCGTCCGTCTGGTCGGCGCCCTGCGCGCCACCGGCTACGACGTGACGGTGCAGGACGTCTTCGAGCTGCGGACCGTCGCCCGCCTGGCTCAGAAGCTGAGCGGTCAGGAGGCCGGCGCATCGCTGGTCACCACGGTGGAGCCGTTCGCGCTGATCGGCGACGAGGACCGGGCCGCGCTGCCCGAGGGCGTCGTGGACGCCTACCCGCTGTCGCAGGTCCAGACCGGCATGCTCGTCGAGATGATGGCGAACCCGGGCACCGCCGTCTACCACAACCTCAACTCCTTCCTGATCCCGGACACCCGGCCCTTCCAGCTGGAGACGCTGCGCGCCGCCCTCGCGCACGTCGTGCAGCGGCACGACATCCTGCGCACCTCGGTCGAGATGACCGGCTACTCGCAGCCGCTCCAGTTCGTCCACGCCACCGCCGAGCTGCCGCTCTCGCTGCACGACCTGCGCGAGCTCGACGCGGCCGGGCTCGACGCCGCCCGCGCGGAGTTCGCCGCGCTGGACCGCGCCACCCCGTTCGACGTGACCGCCGCCCCGCTGGTCCGGCTCGCCGTCCACCTGGAGTCGGACGAGGCCTGGCGCCTGGTCCTCAGCCACTGCCACGCGGTGACCGAGGGTTGGACCGCCAACTCCCTGATGACCGAGATCGTGGCCGCCTACCAGCAGCTGCGCGACCGGGGCGAGGCCACTGACGAGGAGGCGCCGGCCGTCCGGTACGCCGACTTCATCGCGGCCGAGCTGGAGTCGCTGGCCTCCGAGCAGGACCGCGCCTTCTGGCGGGACGTCATCGGCCGGCACGCGCCCATGCTCGTGCCCGCCGGCTGGGGCGAGAGCACCGGCACCGTCGAGCGGCACTGGGCCCACGCACCGTTCGCGGACCTGGAGGAGGACCTGCGCCGACTCGCCGCCCGCGCGCGCACCTCGCTGAAGAGTGTGCTGCTGGCCGCGCACCTGAAGGTGCTGGGTTCGCTGACCTCGGAGGAGGCCTTCCACACCGGTGTGGTCTACCACGGGCGTCTGGAGGCGCCGGGTGCGGAGCGGGTGCTGGGCATGCACCTGAACACGCTGCCGTTCCCGGCCACCCGTCCGTCCGGCACCTGGCGTGAACTGGTGGAGGGCGTGTACGCCCGCGAGTCGGAGATCTGGGCCCACCGCCGCTACCCGCTGCCCGCCATCCAGCGCGACAGCGGCACCGGTGAGCGCCTGATCACGATGCTCTTCGACCACCAGGACTTCCACCAGGTCGACACCGACACCGTCGATGTCGACGCCAACATCGGCGACGGCGTGAACGAGTTCGCGGTCAACGTCACCGCGGCCCGCGGCCGGATCTCCATCGGCAGCACCACCGAGGTGCTGAGCGGGCGGAACCTGGCGCGGCTGGCGGAGATGTACCGGCTGGTGCTGGAGGCGATGGTCGCGGACTTCGACGGGGACGCCTCGGTGGCGTGCCTGCCGGGGGCGGAGCGGGCCTCGCTGGTGGGTGAGTGGAACGCCACGGTGGAGGTGCCGGTCGACGGTTGCCTGCACGAGGTGTTCGCGGAGCAGGCGGTCCGTACTCCGGACGCGGTCGCGGTGGTCTTCGGCGCCGAGTCGCTGACGTACGCCGAGGTGGACGAGCGGGCCAACAGGCTGGCGCAGCGCCTGGTCGCGCTGGGTGCCGGCCCGGACGACCTCGTGGGTGTCTCGCTGGAGCGCGGTCTGGACCTGGTTCCGACCCTGCTGGGTGTGATGAAGTCGGGTGCGGCCTACCTGCCGCTGGACCCGGTGAACCCGGACGAGCGTCTGTCCTACATCCTCCAGGACGCGGGTGCCCGGATCCTGGTGACCGAGTCCTCGCTGGCCGGCCGGCTGACGGGCTCGTTCGAGGGCCGGGTCGTGGTGCTGGACGACGAGGCGGAGCAGGCGCTGATCGCCGGGCTTCCGGCCGTCGCGCCGGTCACCGCGGTCACCCCGGACAACCTGATCTACGTCATCTACACCTCCGGCTCCACCGGCAAGCCCAAGGGCGTCGCCCTCAGCCACGCCAACGTCCTGCGCCTGTTCACCAGCAGTGAGCGTCACTACCACTTCGACGCCCAGGACGTCTGGCCGCTCTTCCACTCCTACGCCTTCGACGTGTCGGTGTGGGAGATGTGGGGCGCCCTGCTGCACGGCGGCCGCCTGGTGGTCGTCCCCGCGACGGTCACCCGCTCGCCCGACGAGTTCCTGAGCCTGCTGGTCGGGACCGGGGCCACCATCCTGTGCCAGACCCCGACCGCGTTCCGCTCGCTGGTGGCCATGGCCGCCGACGGCGACCCGCGCATCGACCGGCTCAACCTGCGCGCCGTCGTCTTCGCGGGCGAGCGGCTCGACCTCGCCCAGCTGCTGCCGTGGACCGACCGGGTCGGTGCGCAGCGCCCCGCGCTGATCAACATGTACGGCATCACCGAGACCACGGTGCACTCCACCTTCCGCCAGATCACCGAGGAGGACCTGGCGCACCCGGCGGACAGCCCGGTCGGCATCCCGCTCGACGACACCGTGATCCACGTCCTGGACGCGGCGGGGCAGCTCGTCCCGGTCGGCGTCCCGGGTGAGATCTTCGTCGGCGGGCCCGCCGTGGCCCGCGGCTACCTGGACCGGCCGGAGCTGACCGCCGAGCGGTTCACCCCCGACCCGTTCGGTCCGGCCGGCTCGCGGCTGTACCGCAGTGGCGACCTGGCCCGCCGGCTGGCCGACGGCACCCTGGAATCGCTCGGCCGCATCGACGGCCAGGTGAAGATCCGCGGCTACCGCATCGAGCTCGGCGAGATCGAGACCGCGCTGCGCGCCCACCCGAGCGTCGGCAGCGCCGCCGTGATCGCCCGCACCTCCGAGGACGGCGAGAAGGTTCTGGTCGCCTACGTGGTCCCGGCCGAGGAGAGCGGATCGGACGCCGCCGACCTGCGGGCCCACCTGCGCGGTTCGCTGCCGGACTACATGGTCCCGGCCGCCTACGTCGCGGTCCAGGCGATCCCGCTGACCCCCAACGGCAAGCTCGACCACCGCGCGCTGCCCGCGCCGGACCGCTCAGCGTTCGCGGCCTCGCGGCACGTGGCGCCGCGCACTCCGGTGGAGGAGCGCTTCGCCGAGGTGTGGGGTGAGGTGCTGGGCCTGGAGAAGGTCAGCGTCGAGGACAGCTTCTTCGACCTCGGCGGCGACTCCATCCGCGCCGTCCGGCTGGTCGGCGCGCTGCGCACCGCCGGGTACGACGTCTCCATCCGCGACGTGTTCCAGGCGCGGACGATCGCCGCGATGGCGGCCGGCCTCACCGGCCAGGCCACCGACGGGTCGCTGGTCACCGCCGTGGAGCCGTTCGCGCTGATCGGCGACGGGGACCGGGCCGCGCTGCCCGAGGGCGTCGTGGACGCCTACCCGCTGTCGCAGGTGCAGACCGGCATGCTGGTCGAGATGCTGGCCGCCCAGGAGCGCGGCGAGTCGGCCTACCACAACATCAACTCCTTCCGGATCCCGGACGAGCAGGCCTTCTCCCCGGAGGCGCTGCGCGAAGCCGTGGCCGTGCTGTCGCAGCGGCACGAACTGCTGCGCACCTCCGTGGCTCTCAGCGGCTACTCCCAGCCGCTCCAGCTGGTGCACGCCGAGGCCGAGTTCGCGTTCACCGTCCACGACTGGCGCGGACTGGACGAGCAGCAGCGCGAGGAGCGCGGCCGTGCGTTCGCCGAGCGGGACCGGGCCGAGGGCTTCGACCTGGCCGTGGCGCCGCTGATGCGGCTCGCCGTCCACCTGGAGTCGGACGAGGCCTGGCGCCTGACCCTCAGCCACTGCCACGCGGTGACCGAGGGCTGGACGGTCAACAGCCTCCTCATGGAGCTGCTGGCGTCCTACCGGGAGCTGCGCGACGGCCGTGAGCTGCCCGCCTACGAGGCGCCGTCGGTCCGCTACGCGGACTTCATCGCGGCCGAGCTGGAGTCGCTGGCCTCCGAGCAGGACCGCGCCTACTGGCGGGACGTCGTCGCCGGCCACGCCCCGGCCCAGCTCCCGGCCACCTGGGCCGACGACACCGGCCTGGCGGCCGAGCGGCACTGGGCCCACACCTCCTTCGCCGACCTGACGGAGGAGCTGCGGGAGCTGGCTGCCCGGACGCGTACCTCGCTCAAGAGTGTGCTGCTGGCCGCGCACCTGAAGGTGCTGGGTTCGCTGACCTCGGAGGAGGCCTTCCACACGGGTGTGGTCTACCACGGGCGTCTGGAGGCGCCGGGTGCGGAGCGGGTGCTCGGTATGCACCTGAACACCCTGCCGTTCCCGGCGCAGCGGGCCTCGGGCACCTGGCGTGAGGTGGTGGAGCAGGTCTACGCCCGCGAGTCGGAGATCTGGGCCCACCGCCGCTACCCGCTGCCCGCCATCCAGCACGACAGCGGCACCGGCGAGCGCCTGGTCACCACCCTGTTCGACTTCCAGGACTTCCACCAGGTCGACACCGGCACCGTGGACACCGCGTCCAGCCTGGACACCGGCAGCAACGAGTTCGGCCTGACCGTGATCGCCACGCACGAGCGCGTCAACCTGGCCGCCTCCACCGAGGTGCTGAGCGGGTGGAACCTGGCGCGGCTGGCGGAGATGTACCGGCTGGTGCTGGAGGCGATGGTCGCGGACTTCGACGGGGACGCCTCGGTGGCGTGCCTGCCGGGGGCGGAGCGGGCCTCGCTGGTGGGTGAGTGGAACGCTGTGGTGGAGGTGCCGGTCGACGGCTGCCTGCACGAGGTGTTCGCGGAGCAGGCGCTCCGTACTCCGGACGCGGTCGCGGTGGTCTTCGGCACCGAGTCGCTGACGTACGCCGAGGTGGACGAGCGGGCCAACAGGCTGGCGCAGCGCCTGGTCGCGCTGGGTGCCGGCCCGGACGACCTCGTGGGTGTCTCGCTGGAGCGCGGCCTGGACCTGGTCCCGACCCTGCTGGGCGTGATGAAGTCGGGTGCGGCCTACCTGCCGCTGGACCCGGTGAACCCGGACGAGCGCCTGTCCTACATCCTTCAGGACGCGGGTGCCCGGATCCTGGTGACCGAGTCCTCGCTGGCCGGCCGGCTGACGGGCTCGTTCGAGGGCCGGGTCGTGGTGCTGGACGACGAGGCGGAGCAGGCGCTGATCGCCGGGCTTCCGGCCGTCGCGCCGGCCACCGCGGTCACCCCGGACAACCTGATCTACGTCATCTACACCTCCGGCTCCACCGGCAAGCCCAAGGGCGTCGCCCTCAGCCACGCCAACGTCCTGCGCCTGTTCGGCGCCACCCGTGAGCAGTTCGGCTTCGGTGCCGACGACGTCTTCACGCACTCGCACTCCTACGCCTTCGACTTCTCGGTGTGGGAGATCTACGGTGCGCTGCTGCACGGCGGCCGCGTCGTCGTCGTCCCTTCCTCGGTGATCCGTTCGCCGGAGGAGTTCGTGGACCTGCTGGTCGGGACCGGGGCCACCATCCTGTGCCAGACCCCGACCGCGTTCCGCTCGCTGGTGGCCATGGCCGCCGACGGTGACCCGCGCATCGACCGGCTCAACCTGCGCGCCATCGTGTTCGGCGGCGAGCGGCTCGACCTCCTGGAGGTGCTGCCCTGGACGCGCCGCGTCGGGACGGACCGCCCCGCGCTGATCAACATGTACGGCATCACCGAGACCACGGTGCACTCCACCTATCACCGGGTCGGCGACGAGGACCTGGCGCACCCGGCGGACAGCCCGATCGGCACGCCGCTCGCCGACATGACCATCCACCTGCTGGACGCGGCGGGGCAGCTCGTCCCGGTCGGCGTCCCCGGTGAGATCTTCGTCGGCGGGCCCGCCGTGGCCCGCGGCTACCTGGACCGGCCGGACCTGACCGCCGAGCGGTTCACCCCGGACCCGTTCGGCCCGGCCGGCTCGCGGCTGTACCGCAGTGGCGACCTAGCCCGCCGGCTGGCCGACGGCACCCTGCAGTCGCTCGGCCGCATCGACGGCCAGGTGAAGATCCGCGGTTACCGCATCGAGCTCGGCGAGATCGAGGCGACCCTGCGCCGGCACCCGCTGGTGCGGGACGCCGCGGTCACCGTCCACACCACCGCCCTCGGCGAGAAGTCCCTGGTCGCCTACCTGATCCTGACGGAGCAGGGTGCCGACCTGAGCGACCTGCGGGCCCACCTGCGCACCTCGCTGCCGGACTACATGGTCCCGGCCGCCTACGTGCCGCTGGCGGAGATCCCGCTGACCCCCAACGGCAAGCTCGACCACCGCGCGCTGCCCGCGCCCGACCAGGCGTCCTTCGCCACGGTCGAGCACGTGGCGCCGCGCACCCCGGTGGAGGAGCGGCTCGCGGCGATCTGGTCGGACGTCCTGGGCGTCGCCCGGGTCGGTGTCGAGGACAGCTTCTTCGACCTCGGCGGCGACTCCATCCGTGCCGTCCGGCTGGTCGGCGCGCTGCGCACCGCCGGGTACGACGTCTCGATCCGCGACGTGTTCCAGTCGCGCACCATCGCCGCGATGGCGGCCGGCCTCACCGGCCAGGGCGGCGAGTCCCTCGTCAAGGCCGTGGAGCCGTTCGCGCTGATCGGCGACGGGGACCGGGCCGCGCTGCCCGAGGGCGTCGTGGACGCCTACCCGCTGTCGCAGGTGCAGACCGGCATCCTGGTCGAGATGCTCCGGGCCGACGGCCTGGGCACCTACCACAACCTCACCTCCTTCCGGATTCCCGACGAGCGCCCGTTCGACGAGCCCGCGATGCTCCGGGCCGTCGAGGCCGTCGTCGAGCGGCACGACATCCTGCGCACCTCGATGCACCTGAGCGGCTACTCCCAGCCGCTGCAGCTGGTGCACGCCACCGCGCAACTGCCGGTGACCGTGCACGACTGGCGCGGACTGGACGAGCAGCAGCGCGAGGAGCGCGGCCGTGCGTTCGCCGAGCGGGACCGGGCCGAGGGCTTCGACCTGGCCGTGGGGCCGCTGATGCGCGTCGCGGTGCACCTGGAGTCGGACGAGGCCTGGCGGCTGACCCTCAGCCACAACCACGCCGTCACCGAGGGCTGGAGCTACCACTCGCTGCTCATGGAGCTGCTGGCGTCCTACCAGCACCTGCGCGACGGCCGTGAGCTGCCCGCCTACGAGGCGCCGTCGGTCCGCTACGCGGACTTCATCGCGGCCGAGCTGGAGTCGCTGGCCTCCGAGGAGGACCGCTCCTTCTGGCGGGACGTCGTCGCCGGCCACGCCCCGGCCCGGCTCCCCGAGACCTGGGCCGACGACCAGGGCAGCGCCGAGGACGTCCACCGGGTGTACGTCCGGTACCAGGACCTGGAGGAGGACCTGCGCCGACTGGCGACCCGGGCCCGGACCTCGCTGAAGAGCGTGCTGCTGGCCGCGCACCTGAAGGTGCTGGGCTCGCTGACCTCGGAGGAGGCCTTCCACACCGGTGTGGTCTACCACGGCCGTTTGGAGGCGCCGGGCGCCGAGCGGGTGCTGGGCATGCACCTGAACACGCTGCCGTTCCCGGCCACCCGTCCGTCCGGCACCTGGCGCCAGCTGGTGGAGCAGGTCTACGCCCAGGAAGCGGAGATCTGGGCCCACCGCCGCTACCCGCTGCCCGCCGTCCAGCGCGACAGCGGCACCGGCGAGCGCCTGATCACGATGCTCTTCGAGCACCAGGACTTCCACCAGGTCGACACCGACACCGTCGACGTCGACGCCAACCTGACGTCCGCGACCAACGAGTTCGCACTCAGCGTCGTGGCCTCGGGCGGGCGCATCAACATCGGGACCTCCACGGCCGTCGTCGGCCGTGCGGCCCTGGAGCGCTTCGGTGCGATGTACCGGTTGGTGCTGGAGGCGATGGCGGCCGACCCGGAGGGGGACGCTTCGGTGGTCCTGCTGCCGGAGGCGGAGCGGGGGCTGCTGCTGGGTGAGTGGAACGCTGTGGTGGAGGTGCCGGTCGACGGTTGCCTGCACGAGGTGTTCGCGGAGCAGGCGGCCCGTACTCCGGACGCGGTCGCGATCACCTTCGGCGCCGAGTCGCTGACCTATGCCGAGGTGGACGCGTGGGCCAACCGGCTCGCGCACCACCTGCAGGGCCTGGGCGCGGGCCCGGACCGGCTCGTGGGCGTGTGCCTGGAGCGCGGTCTGGACCTGGTCCCGACCCTGCTGGGTGTCATGAAGTCGGGTGCGGCCTACCTGCCGCTGGACCCGGTGAACCCGGACGAGCGCCTGTCCTACATCCTCCAGGACGCGGGTGCCCGCATCCTGGTGAGCACCGCCGATCTGGCGGAGCGGGTGACCGACTCGTTCGACGGCCGGATCGTGCTGCTGGACGGCGACAGCCGTGAGCAGATCGCGACCCGCCCGGCCACCGCGCCGGCGACCACCGTCACCCCGGACAACCTGATCTACGTCATCTACACCTCCGGTTCCACCGGAAAGCCCAAGGGCGTCATGGCGAGCCACGCCAACGTCCTGCGGCTCTTCCCGGCGATCCAGGACGACTTCGGGTTCACCGGCGGCGACGTCGGCGTGCTCTCGCACTCGTACGCCTTCGACTTCTCCACCTGGGAGATGTGGGCCGTCCTGCTGAACGGCGGCCGTCTGGTGGTCGTGTCCAACGAGACCACCCGCTCGCCGGAGGACTTCGTCGACCTGCTGGTCGCCGAGCAGGTCACCTTCCTGTCCTACGTCCCCTCCGCGTTCGGCGCGGTGGCCGCCATGGCGGCCACCGGCGACCCGCGGATGGACCGGCTCGCCCTGCGGCTGATCGCCGTCGGCGGCGAGCGTGTCGAGGTCCCCCAGCTCCAGCCGTGGGCGGACCGGATGGGCCTCGACCACCCGGTGCTGCTCAACGTCTACGGCCCGACCGAGACCACGGTGATCGCCACCGCGCACCGGCTCGTGACGGAGGACTTCGACCACCCGTCCCGCAGTCTCCTCGGGCACAAGTTCCACGACGTCCGGATCCACCTGCTCGACGCCGACGGCCAGTTGGTGCCCGTGGGCGTGGTCGGCGAGATGTGCATCGGCGGCCCCGGCGTGGCCCGCGGCTACCTGGACCGCCCCGAGCTGACCGCCGAGCAGTTCATTCCGGACCCGTTCGGCCCGGCCGGATCGCGCCTGTACCGCAGTGGCGACCTGGCCCGCCGGCTGGCCGACGGCACCCTGGAGACGCTCGGCCGTGTCGACACCCAGGTGAAGGTGCGCGGCTACCGCATCGAGCTCGGCGAGATCGAGAGCGCGCTGCACAAGCATTCCGGCGTCAAGAGTGCCGTGGTGACCGTCCACGAGAACTCCGCGGGGGAGAAGTCCCTCGTCGCCTACGTCGTCGCCGACGGCGGCACGGCCGTCGACGCCGGCCTGCTGCGCGGGCACCTGGGCGGCATCCTGCCCGACTACATGATCCCGTCGGCCTTCGTCGCCCTCGGCTTCATCCCGGTGAACGCCAACGGGAAGGTCGACCACCGCGCGCTGCCCGCGCCGGGCCGCTCGGCGTTCGCGGCCTCGCGGCACGTGGCGCCGCGCACTCCGGTGGAGGAGCGCTTCGCCGAGGTGTGGGGTGAGGTGCTGGGCCTGGAGAAGGTCGGTGTCGAGGACAGCTTCTTCGACCTCGGCGGCGACTCGATCCGTGCGGTCCGGCTGGTCGGCGCGCTGCGCACCGCCGGGTACGACGTCTCCATCCGCGACGTGTTCCAGTCGCGCACCATCGCCGCGATGGCGGCCGGCCTCACCGGCCAGGCCACCGACGGGTCGCTGGTCACCGCCGTGGAGCCGTTCGCGCTGATCGGCGAAGAGGACCGGGCCGCGCTGCCCGAGGGCGTCGTGGACGCCTACCCGCTGTCGCAGGTCCAGACCGGCATGCTGGTCGAGATGCTGGCCGCCCAGGAACGCGGCGAGTCGGCCTACCACAACATCAACTCCTTCCGGATCCCGGACGAGCAGGCCTTCTCCCCGGAGGCGCTGCGCGAAGCCGTGGCCGTGCT